>JBGTKH010000239.1:0-3313 GCA_041744735.1 Pirellulaceae bacterium
TTCCACGAACACGGGTGAGGTAAGACTTTGGAACGATTCTGCCAAGTCCACGGAAATCCCACTGGGAGATTATGTGTACGACGGCGTGCATGAACGTCCGAAACACAGCACCGGCGTCGACTTGCCGCACACCGTCTACGCCGAGGGAATCAAACGCGGGCAAGTCGCTATCGAGTTGATCTTCGCGAGCCCTTCGGACGCTCCGCTGGCCAGCGACTGGCTGCTGATGACGGTCTTCGACGTCGACCTGGACATCGACAGTTTCAACGACGACGGCCTGAACCCACCCTGGGACGATCCGGCCGAAGATGAGATTGAAGACGCAGCGGACTATCCGGGAAAACTGATCGGTGTGAATCTCGCTGACCGCGACCGGGACCGTGTGCCGGATTATGCTGACGGCTACGACCTGGACAGCGTCCCGGGCAGCAGCGACAATATGCTAAGCGGTGGCGCAGGCTTCACGCCGCTGATCCTGCGAGTGGCCAAGAAGCTCGATTCCGCCATGGCGACCGTAACGTTCACTTACGACGGGGCCGTTCCCGCACTGATCGGCCGCGAAGGCCCCACGTACGACACGCACGCTGAAGAGCTCTACGACCTGCCAGCCGGCCAAATGCGCATCTGGACCGCCGACGGAAACGAAATCCGCAACAAACAAGATCTTCTGGCGGGCGGCCAATTCGTCGCGCCTGGCAAGCCCTATCGACTTGACGATTTCTCAACTCTTGACAAGGACGTCGACAACGATCAATTCATCATCACGCTTTACGTGGAAGGTCTGCAAAGGTCAAGCGCCGAAGGTCCTACCCCAATTAGCGTGACGTTAAAGCCCTTAGGCGTTGGCGGCCCCGTCGCAACGCCCACTGACAGCGATACCGTGAATGCATCGTTCTTCCATGTCGATTTGGACGTGAACAACAACTTCACAATCAACGATGCCGTGGACGGCGTCGTGAATTACCTCCCGGGTGAGGTTGATGGCGTTTCCGTGATCTCAACCGGCACATCGTTTAATACGGTCCAATACGTTGGCCAACAAATGAAGATCATTGTCGATGGAATCGGACTCGGCACCGCCATTGATCAGGTTGTTTTCCGCATCCTTGCCACGACGCAATACGAAGGATGGACCGGAAATGCCACGGACGCGCGCGTTGAGGGCGACGAAAACAATGATGACTATTCGTTTACGGAACTCGGTAACCAGCGCGTGGGATATGGTACAATGGAGGAGGGCAAAACATGGGTGGATTTCTGGGCTAAGGATACCGGCGGAGCAAGTCTGGTCGAGGTACGCATTATGCAAGCTGGGAATGTGCTGTTCACAACCCTGTTGCAAGTCCCCGAAGACGGCGACGGCGACAAAATCTCCGATAAATGGGAACGCGAAATGGTCGAGGAGTGGAATAAGCAATACGGTACGTCAATCCCCAAGGATACAGCGTTTTTTGGCGCCGACGATGATAAGGAAATGAAGGATCCTGACGGGTCCGGGCCACTTTTCGCACAGAAAACCGAGGGTGACGCGCTCTCGGTAAACGTTGAATACCGTGGTTTCGTGCTTGATGGCGGCGGCGCCAATCAACCGCCGCTTAAGGGTCAGTCCACAAGGCTTAGCCCAGCTCGGAAAGAGGCACTTCTGGAGGTTGATGCTGAGAAAGACTTGCTAAACCTCCCGCCAGGAGGTGTAGCCGACTATTTCGACGTTGCAGCTAAGATTTGGAGTCGTGGTGCAGGTAGCTCTCTCTATTATTTGATTGACAATCAAGATTTGCCAGCGCCGCCCACTGATAGTGCCGAACGTCGCGCTTTCTTGAAAACACATCGCGGCCGCGCCGGTGCGACGGAAGCACAGAACGCTCCATTCATGAAGTTCTTTACCCATTTTATTGTTGCTGCCACTGGCGGTGCACTAGGCAGAACGATTGGTGAAGACCAAACGACAGATCCTGATGAAATGGGCTCCTTTATTTATACATCGCAAATCGAACTGACTAGTAGAGTCATTAAGGACACTCTTGCGCCATTTGGAGTCGAGGTGCCGCCTACGGAAGTTGGTGGCCAGGTTGTGGCCCACGAGTTTATGCATCTCGTCATTGCCCCTACTCACGGAACTGTATCTTGGAATCTGGATGAACACCTTACGACAGACGCGACCGGCCAAGAACTAATGGCGACGACTGCGCAAAGGAAGAAGCCAGGCTATCAACAAGCGACTGTCACAGTTGGGGAATTGACGCAGAAGGAAATTGATTTGCGTGGAAATCCGTCGTTGCACTAAAGTTACATCACATGGTGTTTTCCAATAATCTTCAACCGTTTCTTTGGCGCAACTCCATTCTTGGGGTTATCGTGCTTTTTGCACTTTTGAGGGCTTCGGGTGCCGAAGAGCAGCCGAGAGTTGCGATCTTTTTAGAAGCAAAGACGCAATTCGTGGGCGAGATGTCGAAGGTGGTGGTGGTCGTCACGGCTCCCGCGGAACGCGACATTAACGTCATTACAGAAAATGCAATTGATGACCGCGAATACATCCGGATTGACGTCATCGACGCAGCCGGCATACGGGTTCCCGGCGGCCCCGCTGATACCCAAGCGCCGGCGATCAATTTCGTGCGCCGTTTGGAACCATTGCCCCACGGAGAATCAACGATGGTGCTTCTGCCTTCGTTGACCCGACCGTCAAAGGCCGGTCAATACACCGTGAGGGTATGGGGCATGCCGACAGGTGAGAAAGACCTCGTTATAAAGAAAGAGCTACCATTGCGGCTGACAGATATCGACACCGCGAATGTCGTGGCTGGCAGGACATTAACGGTTCCTGAATCGCGCACAAAGGATTCGCCGACCGCCCGCGTTGAGTTGCTTAACGTAAAAGACGCTGGCTCCCATGTGTTGATCTTCAGAAAGACGGAATCGCATCAGATTCTTACCGAACGAGTAACGCGCCTGGACGCAACATCGGGTTTAATCGCAGTCCCCAAGTTTTTCGAGCCATTCGCGTTTGACAGGGAGATCTGGGTCGCATTCGAGAAGGATCAGTCCCTGTTTTACGCGCGAATTAGTTATATCAGTGGCAAAGTAAAGGAACTCGGGCCGTTACGAACGAGTGTTCAAGGCCAGTAAAAAATGAAACGTCGCGTGAGGTACTCGCTCGAGTCGCTGTTCATTGCCGTCGCGGTTGTGTCCATCGTGCTAGGCATTGCCTGCCGTTGGTGGACGCAGTATCGGCGCGCAGACATAGCGGTGGAACGACTTTGGCAGAATGGAGGTATCCCCTATTACAGCCTCCACATAGAGCAGGTCGGCGGCA
>JBGTKH010000240.1:0-6398 GCA_041744735.1 Pirellulaceae bacterium
AGCGCGGCGCCGTCCAGCTCCGGGGTCCGCGCGGGAATTGAAACGACTAACGATCCCGCCACAGGCATTCCCTTAATTGACGTGCCAGCCAGCGCGTCGAGCATCAGTCGTCGGCCGGGCAAGGCATCGACACGCAGCGCATCGCGCAAGCCGATTCCGAAAGTGTGGTGGTTCGTCGGCGGTGTGGGCGCGGCGCTCGTGCTGCTGACGATCATCGGCGTAGCCGTATTCTCCAGCGGCGATACGCCAGGCGGACCTGCCGCATTGGTCTTCAACTGGCCGGCCGCCGAGCGCACCGACGCATCGCTGCTCATCGACGGCGAATCCGTCAAGGTGCCGGCGTCCGGCGACATGGCGGTTGAGCTGCAGCCGGGCGACCATCGACTCCTGTTGCGGCGCCGCGGCTATGATCAGATCGAAGTGGTTGTGTCTTTGGGAGAGAGCGAACGCCGTCCATTCAAACCGCAATGGAAAGAGAACCCGCTGGCCCAAGCCTCACCGTTCGGCAATGCGTTCCAGGGCGGCGGCGGATTGCAACCGGGCGCGGGTATCAGCAGCGCGCCCGCGATGCCCTCCGCTTCTCAAGGCTGGCTGCAAAACTTCGACGAGGCCAAGGCCGCCGCGGCGCAACAGAACAGGGATATCTTGATCGCATTCGTCGCCATGCAAGGTTCGCAAGGTTCCCAAAGGCTGCAGGAAGAGGTTTTCTACTCCGGCGATTTTCGCAACCTGGCACAGTCGCAGTTCGTGCTGGTGATGATCGACCTGCCGATCACGGAACAAGGCTACAACCAATTGGAAGACCCGGCCCATAACGCTTGGTTGCGAAATCAATTCAGCATCCGCACGATTCCCACGGTCGTCATCTGCGACGCACAAGGTTTGCCGTACGCGTTTGAGGAGCGATACAGCGGCAACGCGGATCAATACGTGAACAATCTCCAGCAACTAGTCGACTCGAAGCAAGAGCGCGATCGACTGCTGGAACAGATTCGGACCGGTTCGGGTGAAACCCGCTTGACGGCGGCTTTGGCGGCAGTGAAGTGGCTGGAGAATCGCAACATTCTGCAATTCTACGGGAAGACGATCCGACAATGGACGGCGCTCGGCCAAGAGCTGGACCCACAAAACGAGAAGGGACAGCTCGAAGTGCTATTCGAGGCCGACTGGCTCGTCCGGCTGGTCGAGGCGCGGGACAAGGCGCCTCAGCAGATCGCCAGACTCGCCGCGGAACTGGGCCAGTGGAAGCAGGGCCGAAGATTTCAGAATCCCGACCGCGCGGCGCGGCTGCATTTGATCGCCGCCGTCTTGCTATTGGAGACCGAAAATCGCGATCTGGCTGCGACCTACGTCGACGAAGGCTTGGCCTACAATCCCAACGACCCGGGCCTGCGCGATGAATTGCAGGAGGTCGCGGGCTACCTAAGCGGCGAACTGGGTACCGGCACCGGATTCGTGGTAGCGGCGGGCGGATACGTTTTGACGAATCAACATGTGATCGAGGGTCCCGGCAAAGTCATGGTGCGGCTGCCCGGCACCGCGGACAAGATTCCGGCCGAAGTCGTGGCCAGCGACGGCCGGCGCGACATGGCGCTGCTGCGCGTGCCATTGCCCGCGGGCACGACGTTGAAGCCGCTTTCCATCTCCGCCGCCGAAGTTGGCCGCGGTGCCAGCGTGGCCGCCTTCGGGTATCCGCTTGGCGATGAATTCGGCGCGGGTTTGAAATTGACCACCGGCGTCGTCAGCGGCCTGCCCGATAAGTCCAACGAACAGATGATGCTGCTGGACTGCCGCATCAATCCGGGCAACAGCGGCGGGCCGTTGTGCAATGCGCGCGGCGCAGTGATCGGCATGGTCACGGCCAAGAGCGTCGGCGGCATCGGCGTGGACAGCTACGGCATGGCACTGCCGGCCGCGGATCTGACGGAGTTCGTAAAACAAAACGTCCCCGGTTATCAGCCGCCGCCCGAGACCGGCCAAGACGTGCTCGGCTGGGATGAAGTCGATCAACAGGTAAGCCCGTCTGTGTTGACGGTCTTCAAGTACGAGCGATAGTCTGGCGTTCGCAAGCTGGAAGCTTACGCCACCGTCGCTGCCAATTGTCGAAAAGCCTGAAACGAATAGACCAGCAACGCAACAAAGGACATGACCATGGAAGACTCACAGCTACGAATGAGGGTTTCGAGCACAAGTTGTATGGCGTCGATGCTCTTAACCGCTTTTTTGTCGGCAGCAGGGCCGAGCCTGCTTGCCGCCGAGCCACAATCCGAACAAGTCATCGAGAGCAGTGGCACCGCGCCCAACATCTTGTGGTTTGTGGTGGACGACATGTCGGCCAATTTCTCGTGCTATGGCGAGATGTTGATCGAGACGCCGCACGTCGACCGGCTGGCGCGCGAGGGGACGATGTTCCGCCGCGCGTTCGTCACCGCCCCCGTTTGTTCACCCTGCCGTTCGGCTTTCATTACGGGCATGTATCAGACGAGCATCGGCGCGCATCAGCATCGCAGCGGACGCGGCGTGGAGAAGATTCATCTGCCCGAGGGCGTCGTGCCGGTGCCCGCTCTGTTTCAGCAGGCCGGATACTACACGTGCATCGGCAGCGGGCTGCCGGGCGTGGCACGCGGCGGAAAGACTGCAAAGCAAGCCCTGGGCAAGACCGACTATAACTTCGAATGGGACGAGTCGATTTACGACTCCCACGACTGGTCCGGCCGCAAACCGGGCCAGCCATTCTTCATGCAAGTGCAACTGGCCGGCGGCAAACTGCGCGGCGGCAACGACGACAGCGCGCAACGACTTTCCCAGCGCGCCAAGACGGAACTCGGCAGCGCCACCAATCCCGAGAAGGTCACGCTGCCGCCGTATTACCCGCGCGATCCCGTGCTGTTGCGCGACTGGGCCGCGTATTTGGATGCGGTGCGTTTCACCGACGAGCACGTCGGCAAGGTCATCGCGCGGCTGGAGCGGGAAGGCATCCTCGACCAGACGCTGGTGATCTTCATCACCGACCACGGCATCAGCCACGCCCGTGGTAAACAGTTCGTGTACGACGAAGGCACGCACATCCCGTTCGTCGTGCGCGGACCCGGCATCACCCAAGGCAAAGTGCGCGACGACCTGATCGAACACATCGACATGGCGGCCATCTCGCTCGCCGCCGCCGGGATTCCGATCCCCGCCACGATGCAGGCGCAGGACGTCTTCGCGAAGGATTACCGGCCGCGCGACGTGGTGTTCGCCGCCCGCGATCGTTGCGACGAGACGGTCGAACGCATCCGCAGCCTGCGCACGGACCGATTCCTCTACATCCGCAACTTTTACCCGCAGCGTCCGCATCTCCAGCCCAACGCCTACAAGGACGGCAAGTCGATCGTGCAAACCCTCCGCGCTCTGCACGTCGCCGGCCAGCTCAGCCCGCTCTCAGAAACAATTCTCTTCAGCCCCATGCGTCCGCCCGAAGAACTTTACGAGTGGACCAAGGACCGCTGGCAGGTCACGAACCTCGCCGCTGATCCGCAGCACAAGCCGACCTTGGAGACACTTCGCGCCCGCCTCGACCGCTGGATCGTCGAGACCAACGACCACGGCGCTGAATCAGAAAAAATGTACGACAGCGACATGGCCGTTTACGTCGGCAAGGGAAACCCAACGGTCGAAAGAAACATCGCCCAAATGAAAAAGTGGGCGGCTGAAGGGAAATGATGACGTTGTGGGGCAAGCTTCCAGCTTGCCGCCTTTGCGGGCTTGTTGTGGGACGGTCTCCCACCCTTGTTGTGGGACTTGTTGTGGGACGGTCTCCCGACCATCCCACTCCATCGACCGAAGGTCTCCGAACATGCACAGTCGCGAGATCAGGAAATCGCACGTGCGATCGATGTGCCCGATTCCTACGGAGGAAGTGCTGCCTGTCACGATCACCTGGTAGTGTCCTAATTTGTAGACAGGGTGCAAATCGAGTATCATGGACGCATTCGACGCCAACCGTAACTTGTCGATGGATAGGGAGGTCGAAATGTCTATTGCCGGCAAGCCAATGTCGGGTTGGGAGAGGGTTGCCATGGCGATCGAAGAAGTTCGCGATCGATTGATGCGGGCCGCCACTGCCCTGAATCACTCCGGCATTCCCTATGCGGTTTTGGGAGGGAACGCGGTTGCCGAGTGGGTCGGCCGCATCGACAAGGGCGCGGTTCGCTTCACGAAGGACGTGGACATTCTGATTCGCCGCTCCGACTTGCCGGCCGTCATCCAGGTCATGCAGCAAGCGGGCTTCATTCACAACAACACGTTGGGTGTGGACATGTTCCTCGACGGCCCCGACGCCAGCCCGCGCGACGCGGTGCACATCCTCTTTGCCAACGAAAAAGTTCGCGACCAATATGCCGCTCCCGCGCCCGACGTTCACGAGTCCGAGCAAACCAGCGAGTATTCGGTGTTGTCGTTGGAAGCGCTGGTGAGGATGAAACTGACGTCATTTCGCCGGAAAGACCAAGTCCATCTGCTGGACATGCTCGACGTGGAATTGATCGATGCATCCTGGTGCCAGCGCTTCCCGCCGGAATTGGCCAGCCGGCTGCAGGAGTTGATCGACAATCCCGACGGCTAGCGCGTAGAACAAGCGACTCCCGTTGCCGTGCGCGGGCTACGTCTTCAACAACAGCGATGGAGCGTCCAATCGTCTTCAGTCGGCACAACTCGCGGCAAAATCTACGATCGCCAGTTTTCGATGTTGAGCCCCGCAACGGCAAGGAAGTCTCGGTCGGTGGTAACGACCGTGCAATTGCCAAGCGTCATTGCAATGGCAGCGATCATCATGTCAATGGTGCCGATGGGCCGGCCAAGACGTGCGAGTTCCGCGTAGATGCGGCCATACTCGAAGGCTGCGGCAGGGTTGAACGGCCAGAGTTTCAGGGACGGCAATGCCGTCTTCAGGCTCTGCATGTTGCGGTCGCGGCTGCTGCTGTGCTCGATGCCGGCCACCAGTTCGGCGAGCACGGGAATCCCGATACCAATGGGATTCCCCTTAGCGACTTCGCCGCGGGCGTGTTCGAAGACGCCGAAGCGCCGGTTGATGTAGTCGCTGGCGGAATTGCTATCGAGTAGGAAGCGTGTCATTCCCACTTGCTCCGCAGCCCTTGGCCGTACTGCAGAAACTCAGCCTTCTCGCGCTGCTTGCGCGCGTTCCGTTCGGCTTCCCACGCATCCCGCTCAGTATCCGTGAACTCCAGCGGCACTATTTGGTCCATCGCCGCCAGCACCGTTGCGATTTGCTCGGGCGACATGGCGTCCGCGTCGACACTGGTACTTTCGTTCAGCGGATGAATCTCGACTTCCGTGCCATCCGGCCAATCGACCGGCGCGTCGAGTTCCAGCCGTCCGCCTTTGATCAATGCTCTGATCGCTGTCATGAATGTCCTCCACAGGCTCGACAAGCAGCCTCGTGCAATTGTACCAGGAAATTCCTGCCACAATCTGCGCCACACCGGCGAAGACGCAGCTACACCTGACTCTGCTTCCAGTCCGCCCAGACAAGAACCGCCACGACCACAGCCCAGGCAACGAAGAACCAGCCGCTGACCGTGGCGTCCCACCGAAACCAACCCGCGGCCGGCTGGCTGATGAGCGTCGCGTCTACAGTGAAGCCGAGAGCGTTAATCAATAGTCCCGCCGGAATCACGTAGCTCAGCAACCGCCGGTAAAACCACCGCGGGTTCATCGAAAGCATCAGCGCCGTCACCAGCAGACCAAGGCCCAACAATCCGCCCACGATGGCTCGCCACTGGTTCGATGGCAGCAACATCAACACGATCGCAATCACCACCGCGCCGATGCCGCAAGCCACCGAGAAGAATCGCCACGACGTAATCAGCGAACGCCAACTCGAATTGTCCACGGCGCCCGCCGCGCCGGTGCGTTGCCGGACATCGCCGGTTCGGCTGCTACCGTCGCCGCCCACAATCGAAACCGTCGAATTGCGGGCGTCAACGTGAATATGCTGTCGCCGTTCATCCATCGCACGCTCCCGAATCAGATCGACGCCAACGCCCTCCAGCAGCTCGCGCACCTTGTACGGGTCCTTACGTTCGGCGTCTTGGGGATGGAAGTCATGATCCAGGCCATAGAGAGCTTCTAGCTTGAGCAAGTGCTCGTACGGCACGTCCACGTCCGGTTGATCGTGCAGCGGCACAACGGCTTTCTCACCGATTTCGCGGTTCAGGCTGTGGACGTATTCCAGATCGTTCACCACAACTGCCAGAGCCGCTCGCCGCCGCGGCTTGGGGCCGGCCACGAAGATGTCGATCAGCCGCAGGTCGCGGTCGCCGCGGACCAGGATTTTGCAGCCCTCCGCTTGTAACACCACGCCCGTCTTCCAGCGCGTCGGATGGTCGGACAGGTTG
>JBGTKH010000241.1:0-3838 GCA_041744735.1 Pirellulaceae bacterium
TCTTCTGCACGTCGGGTGCGGTGGCGCGGATGCAGAAGGAAGTTCAACACGCCGACGTTTCACTGGCCGTGCTGCCGGAGCAGTTTCCCGCGGCGGTAGAAACGCTGCGGCAAGCGGCTTGCGACGTGCTGTATTACTGGGCGGTGGCCAGCGACGCGCTGAATTACTTTCTGCCGTTTCTGCGACTGGCACCGGTGCAATGCACGTCGTGGAGCACGCTGGTAACGTCCGGCGTGCCACAGGTGGACTACTACCTGTCCAGCGCGCTGGTCGAGACGGACGCGGCCGACGCATTTTACAGCGAGCGATTGGTGCGGCTGGACTCGCTGCTAAGTTGCCAGCCGCGCGTGACGCTGGCTCAGCCGCCTCGGGACCGCGGACATTTTGGATTGCCGGCGGGAAGCCATCTGTATGTCTGCCCGCAGAATCTGCTGAAGTTCCATCCCGATTTCGACGAACTGTTAGCCGGCATTCTGCGTCGCGACCCATTGGGCTTGGTCGTGATCAAACACCGCCCGTGGCCGCGCGCCGGCGAACTACTGCAGCAGCGGTTCCGCCGCACGATGCCCGACGTGGCCGACCGCGTGCTCCTGCTCCCCTGGCAGAGCCACGACGAGTATCTGCAGCTCTTGGCCGCGGCCGACGTGATCCTGGACACGCCGCACTACGGCGCCGGCAGCACGACCTACGACATCTTTTCCTTGAACCAGCCGATGGTCACCTTGCCGGGACGCTTGAACGTCGGGCGCTATACGCTGGCCTGCTATCGGAAGATGGGCATCATGGACCTCGTCGCCGATTCGCCCGCGGCGTACGTGGACTTGGCCGTGCGGACCGGCAGCGACGAAGACTTTCGCCGCGCCGTCCAATCCCAAATTGCCGAGCGCAGCATTCTGTTGTTCAATGATCTTGCCGCCGTCGACGAGCACGTGCGATTTTTCGCGAGCGTAAGGTGATTCAAGTGCATCGGGCCAGAGCTACCAACGATTCGTTCAGTTCGCACCACTTCATTTCGCTCGCGCAAGCCCTGGCATTGTAAACGCTAGGCTAAGACGCTCGACGGCGACACACGGCGATGTTACTTTGTTGGGTATCCAACACGTGTCCAATTTGTCCTTTTTTTGTCGACAGGAGATATTGCGATGTCCCAAACGATTGACCGGCGGATGTTTTTGGGTCAGGCTGCGATCGGCGGCGCGGCGGCGGCAGTGGCGATCAGCGGCCGCTTGCATGCGGCGGAAGAAGCCGCCAGCAACAAGATTGTGGTCGGCGTGATGGGGCTGAGCCGCGGGCGCAGCTTGGCGGTGGATTTCGCCAAGCAGGCGAACGTGGAAGTCAAATATGTGTGCGACGTCGATTCGCAGCGCGCCGAGAGTTGTTCGCAGCTTGTCACCGGGGCGGTCGGCAAAGCACCGCAGCCCATCGGCGACTTCCGACAAATCCTGGATGACAAATCGGTCGACGCGCTGGTCTGCGCCGCGCCGAATCACTGGCACGCGCCGGCGACGATTCTAGCGTGCGCCGCCGGGAAGCACGTGTACGTTGAAAAGCCCTGCTCGCATAATCCGCGCGAGGGCGAACTGATGGTCGAGGCGGCTCGCAAGCATAACCGCGCCGTACAGATGGGCACGCAGCGGCGCAGCGGTCCGGGCACGAACGATGCGATCCAACAATTGCGCGACGGGGCAATCGGCCGAGTGTATTTGGTGCGCAGCTTCTACAACAACGCCCGCGCTTCGCTGGGCATCGGCAAGCCCGCACCCGTTCCCGCGTATCTAAACTATGAACTGTGGCAAGGCCCCGCGCCGCGGACGCCGTACCTCGACAACCGCGTGCCCTATAACTGGCATTGGTTCTGGCATTGGGGCAACGGCGAACTGGGCAACAACGGCGTGCACACGCTGGACCTGTGTCGCTGGGGATTGGGCGTGGATTATCCGATTCGCGTCACGTCCAGCGGCGGACGGTACTGCTACGACGACGACCAACAGACGCCCGACACGCACACGGCTTGTTTCGAGTTCCCCGGCAAACGCATGATCACCTGGCAAGGGCTAAGCTGTCACCGGCACGGCGGCGGCTTCATCACGTTTTTCGGCGACAAGGGTTCGTTGGAATTGGAGTCGGTCGGCAGCTACACGATTTACGATGATCAGGATAAAGTCGTTAAGCAACACAAGAGTCCGAGCCTTGGCGATCACGAACACATCGCCAACTTCCTGGCCGCGATCCGCGACGACAAGCCGCTGAACCTGAACGCCGAAATCGCCGAAGGTCACAAGAGCACGATGCTGTGCCACTTGGGCAACATCGCCCAACGGACCGGCCGCAGCCTGAAATGCGATCCGGCTAATGGCCACATTCTCGACGACGCCGATGCCATGACGCTGTGGGGCCGAGAATACGAGCCGGGTTGGGAGCCCAAGGTCTGAGAGGAGCTGCGGAGCATAGAGGGCGTTTCTGATTCGGCATTGTCGTAGCGGAATTCGTGAGAATTCCGAAGTTTCACAACTTCGGCTACGGTTTCGGAGAATTCCGAAGTCTCACGACTTCGGCTACGGTTTCGGAATCCTATAAGTGCGATATTTCCCATTTGAGTTCCAGGAGCATCATCATGAACAGTTATTTCAAATACGTCTCACTTGTGCTAATCGTTGGTGTTGTTAGCGGAGTCGTTATGTCGCTGAAAAACAATTCGATTACGTCGCAAGCCGCCGCGGCGGAGAAGGAGTCCGGAAAAGTGCTACGTCACGTCGTGTTGTTCAAATTCAAAGAAGGCACGACGGACGAGCAGGTCAAGACGATCGAAACCGCGTTTCGGGCACTGCCGAGCAAAGTCGACGCCATCGCCGATTTCGAGTGGGGCACGGACGTGAGCGTCGAGAATAAGTCGGAAGGTTTCACGCACTGCTTCCTCGTCACGTTCCGCGATGAAGAGGCGCGAGCCGTCTACTTGCCACATCCGGCTCACAAGGAATTCGTAGGCATTGTCGGCCCGCATTTGGAAAAGGTGCTGGTTGTCGATTATTGGTCGAGGAAGTAGCGCCGAAGTCAACTGTCGTTGGGCGAGACTCGTTGAAGGATTCGAAAATCTAGTCGCTAAGTGTAAGAGGTTCCTCATGCGCCACGCCTACGTGCTTGCTGCGATTGTCGTTTACCTACTTGCATCGACGGTTGTCGACAGCGCGATCTTGGCAGCAGAACCGCCGGGCACGGAGCCGGTCGCGAGCAAGCCGGATGATGCGGCGCGGACGCTGGTGTTCTTCGTCAAACATAGTTCGGCCAACGAAGTTGCCGATGCGCTGTCGCGGTTGTTTGACGATAACTGGTTGCAGGTGGTGCCTGAGCCGAAGAGCGGATGCCTACTGATCCGCGTGGTGCCGGAGGTCAGAGATGACGTGGTGGCGATCCTGGCCGAGTTGGATCGGCCGCCGCGCGCGATTACATTGCAACTCATGCTGCTCCGCACGCCGGCCGGCCGAAAACCGGATGCTGCTGGTCGCAGTCACGCCAGCGAATTGCGTGGCAAGACAGATGTCGTTGAAGGGAAAGTCCGCGAATTGGAAGCAAGCGGCGAATTACTGGTCGTCAATCACGTGCAACTGACCACACTTGAGAACCAGCAAGCGCTGGTGCAAGTCGGCCAACGCAAAGCCGCGGCGGTGGGCGGCCAGATGGTTCGGCCCGGCGTGCGGACCACCAGCTACAGTTAGTGAGCGCCCAGCAGGGACATTGCATGGCGGGGCGTGGTCGATACGCGGGGCGGCGGACTAGCGGGACTGGCCTTGGAGAAGGCGGCGGCGGGCGCGGCGGACGCGTTGGGCGTCGGCGCGGTAGC
>JBGTKH010000242.1:0-9197 GCA_041744735.1 Pirellulaceae bacterium
TTTCCGCTGCCGCTTGGTAGAATGAGGGCTGAGCGGATGGGTGAAGTGGAACGCCGAGCGGATGGTTGAAGTGGAGCGATGACCATGCAATTGCCTGATTTCCTGACCGAACAGCCCGGCGGCGCGATCCGCCCCGCGGGCCATCGCATCGGCCTTGAACACTTGATTCATTACTACAATCAAGGCTTTTCCCCCGAGATGTTGTTGGGCCAATTTCCTAGCCTGCCGCTGGCCTTGATTCACAAGGTGATTGCGGTTTATCTGGAGAATCAAGCCGACGTGGACGCCTACGTGAAACGCTGTGAAGCCGAAGTAAATCATCAGCGGTCGACGGCGCCGGCAGCACCGGATCTGGCCGAACTCAGGCGGCGTGTGGTTCAATTGAGCAAGTCAGCCGGATAGCGCGCTATGGCACTTGCGTATCTCCTGGACGAACACTTGCGGGGACCGATTTGGCGAGCGATTCAGCGTTCCAATGCGCGTGGTCCTGATTCTATCGACGCCGTTCGCGTAGGCGACGAGAACGGACCGGCACTGGGCACGCAGGACCCCGAGATTCTGCAGTGGGCGGAGCAGCACAATCGCATCTTGGTCACGCTCGATGAGCACAGCATGCCGAGCCACCTCGCCGACCACCTCCAAGCCGGCCGACATTCGCCGGGTGTCTTTACCATTCGTCCATCGGTTCACCTGCCCGATGTCGTCGAATTCCTCGCACTCGCCGCTTTTGCGAGCGAGCCTGACGAATGGGCGGATCGAATCGCCTACATACCATGACTCTCAAGCCTCACCGCGGCGGGCGTGGCTGGGAGTTGAACAGTGGCAGGGCTGAGTCTTCGAAGCCCCAGCGGAAGCGTGAGGGATCGTTACGCCAGTTCGTTTAACGCCGAGCCTGCAGGCGATGGCTGCTCGGATTCGGCGTCGCCTGCCGGCTCGGCGTTAAACGTGGAAGTTGTGCATCCCCGGATCCTAATAATCGGCGGCCGCAATGGGACGTTCACGCCTTGGGCGCCATTTTGTGTAGGCGCAGTTGGCCGTCGAAGTGGGCGGTGCAGAGGTGGAGGTCGTCCGGGGCGAGGTCCAGGTCGCGGGCGGTGTTGGGCAGTTTGACTTGATGGAACTCGTTCTTGTCGTCGTGTCTGCTTAGCGAGGGCCTTTTGTGTCGTGGAAGCGTTTGGGTTATGATCGGTTAGCAGTGAACGCTGTTCCACTTGTTTCAATTAGAAAGACGCCATGTCCGACCTTGGCCCACGTTACCTGGTTCCATTTCACCCGAAACAGGTGCCGCATTATTTTACGGACGTGTTGATTATCGGCGGCGGGTTGGCCGGATTGCGGGCGGCGATTGCGGTGGACCCGAAGCTGTCGGTGCTGGTGATCACCAAGGACATGCTGCAACAGTCCAACAGCAATTACGCTCAGGGCGGCATCGCGGGAGTGATCGACCCGGAAGACCGCTTCGAAGACCACGTGCACGATACGCTCGTGGCCGGCGGATCGCTGTGCGACGAGCAAGTGGTCGAGATGGTCGTGCGCGAGGCGCCCGAGCGAATCAACGAATTGATTCACTGGGGGACGCGCTTCGACGAGCAGGCCGGTTCGCTCGTGCTGGGCCGCGAAGGCGGACACAGCCGGCATCGCATCGTGCACGCGCTGGGGGACGCGACCGGGCAAGAGGTGATGCGGGCGGTGATCGAGTGGACCAAGCGGCTGTCCAACGTGCAGATTTGGGAGCAAGCCTTCACGCTCGATCTACTCACGTACGACGGCGCCTGCCGCGGTGCGCTGATTGCCACCGAAGCGACTGGCAAAATGTTGGTGTGGGCCAAGCAGACAATTCTCTGCACGGGAGGCGCGGGGCAAATCTATCGCGAAACAACCAACCCGCCGGTCGCCACGGCCGACGGTCAAGCCATCGCCTATCGCGCGGGGGCCGAGTTGCGAGACATGGAATTCATGCAGTTCCATCCCACCGTTCTGTACATCGCCGGCAGCAGCCGCAGCCTGATCACCGAAGCGGTACGCGGCGAGGGAGCCCACTTAGTCGATCGCCACGGCCATCGCTTCATGCCGGATTATGATGAGCGCGCCGAACTGGCTCCGCGCGACGTCGTCTCTCAGGCCATCGTCACGCAGATGGAGAAGACGCGGCATCCGAACGTTTACCTCGACCTCAGCCACCTCGACGCGCAGTTCGTCCGCAGCCGCTTCCCCGGCATCAGCGCGGCGTGTGCGAAGTTCGGCATCGACGTCACCACGGATCAGATTCCGGTGCGTCCGGGTGCTCACTACATGATTGGGGGCGTCACGGTCGATCTGGCGGGCCGCACGTTGTTGCCCGGCTTGTGGGCGGCGGGCGAGGTCAGCTCCAGCGGCCTGCATGGCGCTAACCGCTTGGCTTCCAATAGTTTGTTGGAAGGGCTGGTGTTCGGGGCTCACGCCGGCCGTGAGGCGGCGCGGGCGGCGACCGAGATGGATGACGACCTGCGGGCCTTGCCGCTCGATAACCCGCCCGTCGAACAGCCGCACGAGCCGCTCGACGTGTCCGACATTTCCAATTCGCTCAAGAGCCTGATGTGGCGATCCGTCGGCGTGCGCCGCAATCGGGGGCAGTTGACAGAGGCGGCCGACATGGTCAATAACTGGTGCCGATACGTACTGGTTCGCCAGTTCCAGGACGCGCAGGGCTGGGAGCTGCAAAACATGCTGGTCGTGGCTCGGATCATGATTCAGGCCGCGATGATCCGCGAGGAGTCGCGGGGCGTGCATTTGCGGACCGACTTTCCGCAAACGGACGACAGCCGCTGGAAGCAACACCTGTGCTTTCGCCGCGGACAGCCGCACTCTATAACTATGCCCACTACCGCCGCCGTGTAGTTGTGGAGGCAGGTCCTCCTCAATCCTGCCACTGACGCCGTCGTAATGAACCCCCGCCGCATTTTTCGCGTAGGGGCTTGAGCCCGGCAAGGTATTTCGGTATCGGTTGATAATTCGTTTAACCCGTAGCCGTAGGCGAGGGAGTGTCAGTCAAGGGCGAACCTGCTGCCGCTGGTTCCCTCGCCTACGGCTACGGGTTAAACGAGTTGGCGGCAAGCAATTTGGAGAGCAGGTGACCATGACCAAAGAGAAAAAGGGCCCGCCGATGATCGAGGCCGTGGGGCTGTCGAAGTTCTACGGGATCTTCACGGCGGTGCGGGACGTATCCTTCCGAGTTCATCAAGGGGAAGTGGTCGCGTTTCTGGGACCTAACGGTGCCGGCAAGAGCACCACAATGAAGCTGCTCACCGGCTATTTGGCGGCGTCCGAAGGGGTCGCTCGGATCGCCGGGCACGACATGGCCACGGATCGGCTGGCCGGGTCGTCGCGGCTCGGTTATCTGCCGGAGAACGGGCCTCTGTACCCGGACATGACGCCGCACGCGCTGCTGGACTTTTTCGCGAACGCACGCGGCATGACGGCGGCTAAACGGCAGGAACGCATCGACGCGGTGGTCGATCTGTGCGACCTGCACGGCGTGTTTCACAAACCGATCGGCAAGCTGTCGAAAGGTTATCGGCAGCGTGTGGGGATGGCTCAGTCGCTGCTGCACGAGCCGGACGTGTTGATTCTGGACGAACCGACCGCCGGTCTCGATCCGAACCAGATTCGCGAAATGCGACAAACGCTGCGGCGGCTGGGTGAACAGAAAACGATTCTGCTCTCCACGCACATTTTGCAAGAGGTCGAGGCCATGGCCAGCCGCGTGATCTTGATCAACGAAGGCCGCGTGGTCTTCGACGGCCCGGTGGCTCAGCTCACGTCGGACGGCAAGGGATTGGACGAGAACTTTACACGGCTCACAATCGGCGAAGCGGCCGTGGCATAGTGAGTTCGTCGCATTGCAAATGACAACAGACGATAGGCGAAAGAGGTTATGGGGACATTAACACAAATCGCGACCGTGTTAGGAATCGATGCCTTGGTGTTGGCGTTGATGGCGTTGGTGCTGCTGCCATTGGCACAGGCCAAGCCAGCGGCGTACGCGGTCATGAAACGGAACTTCGTCGGCTATTTCAGCACACCCACAGGTTATGTGTTTGTGTTTGTGTTTGTGCTGTTGACGCTGGTGGCCACATTTTGGCCGCACGACTTCTTCAACTCGAACATGGCCACACTGCATCAGCTCAACGTTTGGTTTCCGTACATCATGCTGATGTTTATCCCGGCAGTGACGATGAGCATCTGGGCGGAGGAGCGGCGACAGGGGACCGACGAGCTGCTGCTGACGATCCCGGCCGGTGACTTCGACATCGTGTTGGGCAAGTACCTGGCCGCGGCGTTCATTTTCACCGCATCGCTGCTGTACTCCCAGTTGTCGATCTTCGGCTGGCTGAGCTTGTTCGCCATGGGCGAGGTGGACCTTGGCCTGTTCTTCGCGAACTATCTGGGCTATTGGTTCATGGGGCTGGCCATGCTGTCGATCGGCATGGTGGCGTCGTTCCTGACCAGCAACCTGACGGTGGGCTTCATCCTTGGTGCATTGTTCAATGCCCCGTTGGCATTTGCCGCGAACGTGGACGTGATCATCCCGTGGACCGTCGTTTCGCAAGGCATGCGTCGCTGGAGTTTCGCCGCGCAATTAGACGATTTTGGCCGCGGCGTCGTCAGCCTGTCGTCGATGGTCTACTTCTTCATGATCGTGGCGGTCGGCCTGTTCCTGAGCATGGTGTTAATCGGCCGTCGGCATTGGCTGGGCGGGCGCGACGGCCATTCGATGTTGGGACACTATCTGGCGCGCAGCCTTGCACTGATCGCGATTGCCATTGCGTCCGGTGTGTTCTTCACGCATCACGATTGGATTCGTTACGACGCCACCAGCGAGCAAATCAGTTCGCTATCCGCCGCCACGCTCGACCGCATCGCCGAACTCGAAACGGACCGGCCGATCTACATCGAAGCGTTTCTGAGCAAGACCTTGCCCGAGCAGTACGTGAAGACGAAGTTCGACATGATCTCGCTGCTCCGCGAAATGAAAGCCCGCGGCGGCGATAAGATCGTGGTCAACATCCACGAAAACATGGAGCCGTTTGCGGAAGAGGCCAAGCAGGCCGAAGATCGCTACGGTATTCGGCCGGCGACCATCGCCACATTCGAACATGGGAGTTTCAAACAAGAGGAAATTTTCTTGGCCGTAGCGTTTAATTGCGGTTTGGAGAGAGTTGTCATCCCGTTCTTCGGGCACGGTACACCGGTTGAGTATGAACTGGTGCGTTCGCTGTACACCGTGGCCGAAGCCGGTCGCCCGAGCGAAACAAACACGGCCGAAAAGAGCGAGAAAAAGGATGAACCCGCGGCGCCGACGCGAAGAACCATCGGCGTCCTGCGAACCGATGCACAGATCACCGGCGGCTTTGACATGTCGTCGTTCGCCAGCATTCCGCCGCAAGCCATCATCGACGAACTCCGCAAACAATACAACGTCGAGGACGTAGACCCGAGCGGCCCGATCGAATTTGATCCCGCACTTCCTCCGGAAAAACGCAAGTATCACGTGCTGCTGGTCGTGCAGCCGTCGTCATTGACCCAGCCGCAACTGGACAACTTGATCGACGCCGTTCAACGCGGGCAACCGACGGCGATCTTCGAGGACCCGGCTCCTGTGCGGCTCATCACTGCACCCGGCACCGACATGCCCAAGCGTCCGCGCGGCGGCATGATGGGCATGGGCCAGCCGCCCGAGCAAAAAGGCGACATGAATCAACTCTGGAATCTGCTGGGCATCAACATGGTTCGGGCGAAGCGCGGCGAACTTCAGGCGCCGCCAAGTTTTTCGTTGACCTCGTCAAATACGCGAAACGTCATTTGGACACCATTTACCTCGATCGTGTGGCAGCACTACAACCCATATCCCAAAGATCGGTCGATGCCCGACGCGGTTGTGTTTGCTAACCCCAACGCGCCCGGTTCGGAAAGGGTTTTCAATCCCGACGAACCTGCCGTGTCCGGTTTGCAAGAGGTGGCGTTCCTTGTGCCCGGGGCGTTTGAAGCCAAGAGTGTGAAAAGCCCGACGGCCAAGACGCTGGAGATCACGCCGCTGGTTATGACGGGTCCGGACACGGGCATCATGACAATGGATCAATTGAATGAGCCCGGCAAGCTCGAACTGCTTAAGGAAATGGACCCGGACGATTCCAGCGGTGAGGAAACAACGACCGCAACTCGCGACCTGGAGAACCTGGTTTCCGATGGTCGGCTGCGGACCGAAAAGCAATACATGCTGGCCGCGCACGTTCACACACGCGAGCAGGCCAATGCAAAGAAAGAAACGAAAGATTCGGGTGAAGGCAAAGCCGCGAAAGACGACACGGCGGCGGGAAAGAGTTCCCAACCGAAGATTGACGTGATCCTGGTCAGCGACATCGACCTGATGGAATCGCTGTTTGTAAACATCCGCAGTCAGCCGTCCAGCGGCGGTATCAGCTACAACTTTCAAAACATTACGTTCGTGCTGAACATCCTGGATGTGTTGGCCGGGGACATGCGGTTCGTCGATATCCGCAAACGCCAGCGGCAGCACGCCACGTTAAAGCTGATCGAACATCGCATCCAACAGGCCGAAGAACAAACGCAGGACGCGATCAAAGAATTCGAAGAGAGTGTGAACAAGACGCGGCAAGAAGCCAAAGACCGCCGGCAAAAAGTCATCGACCAACTGCGGGCCGAGGTGGCGGCGGCTCAGACAGCAGGCCAGGCCGACGAGCGAAAAGTGCGTGAGGCAAAGCAGAAACTGGATTGGCAACTGGAACGCGATCAACGGACCAGCGAAGGAGACGAAGACCGGCACCTGCGCCGCTTGCAAAGTAAAGTGCGAGAAATTTCGCGTGACTTGGATTTAGCGCGGCTCAGCATCCAAAACTGGTTCAAGTTCCAGGCTGTGGGCTTGTCGCCGATTCCGCTGCTGATCGTCGCCTTGGTAGTGTTCGTGGGCCGCCGCTTGCGAGAACGCGAAGGCGTGTCGAAAGCCCGGCTGCGGTAGCCGCAATTTCTGCGCGATTATGGAGTCCGACTTATTGTTACTGGTGAACGTCCCCTGCCAGCTTGTCTGGCAGGCACGAAAGTTTTGGAGGCTTGCCGAATGCGGATGCGCAAAAGACTCCCCTGCCAGCTTGTCTGGCAGGAAGCTAAGTTAGCCAGCGGAAACTTTGTTCCCTGCCAGACAAGCTGGCAGGGGACGACATCAAGATGACGTAGAAACAATTGATAAAGTTGAGGGCCAACTTCGATGAACGAAATGGCAAAAACGTCGATCTTTCTGGCCGTGGCCATTGTTACCGGCGCCGTGGCCGCATACTTTCGTCCCGCGCCGATCAGCGTGCCGCTGGAGGGCGTGGGCGACAAACTGTTCCCCACGTTCACCGACGCCACGGCCGCGGCCGGTTTGGAAGTGGTTCGCTACGAACCCAAGGACGATGAAATCCTGAGCCTGAGGATCGTGAACGACGCGGGCGTGTGGTCGATTGCCTCGCACAAAGATTATCCGGCCGACGCCAAGGATGCCGAAGAGCGAATTCGCAACATGGCCATCAACATGATGGACCTGGAAGTGCTGGGCGTCGCCACGGATGTGATCGGCGACCATGAGGACTTCGGCGTCGTTGAGCCGGACCGCGAAAAAATCCAACAGGGACAAAAAGGCGTCGGTCAACTCGTCAGCCTACTCGACGCATCAGGAAAGAATGTCGCTCAACTGATCATCGGCAGCGAAGTACAAGGCTTCGATGGCCAGCGGTTCGTTCGCCGGCCGGGACAGGGGCGCGTGTACGTCGTCAAGCTGGATGCGGAGAAACTCTCGTCGCGATTCGAGGATTGGATCGACAACGATCTGCTGCAACTGAATCGCAACGATTTCGCACAAGTGCGGCTGAAGGATTATTCGTTCGGCGAAGAGTTCCGGCTGGGACCTAACGGCCTGGTGCCGAATTGGGACCAGCGGCTGGAAGTGGCCCTGGACTGGGATGCTGAAGAGTTTAAATGGAAGATGAACGAACTGTTAGAAGACCGCGGCGGACGGCTCGAACCCTCCGCGCTGATGGACGATGAGGAATTGAACACGCAGAAGCTAGACGCACTCCGCGACGGGCTCGATGAATTGAAAATCGTCGACGTAATCAGCAAGCCGAAGGGCCTGACCGCCGACCTCGAAGCGAATCCCGAGTTGTTGGCGGACGAAGAAACCATGCGATCACTGATCACGCGCGGCTTCTTCCCGGTGCAAATCGGCGGCAGCCGCGCCGAACTGCTCTCCAGCGACGGCGAGGTGCGTGTCACCACCAAGGACGCCGTCGAATACGTCCTGCGCTTCGGGCGCGTTGCCGGGGTCGAGGAACGCGAGGACGAGACGAACTTAAAGCGTTACCTGCTCGTGTCAGCCCGCGTCAACGACTCCGTCCTCACCCCGCCCGAACCGACCCCGCTGCCGGAGGCAAAGCCACCCGCAGTCAAACCGCCCGCGCCGGCGCCGGCTCCTGCCCCGTCGTCCGAAGGCGAGACCGACGGCGAGAAGGCCGACGAAGCCAAGTCAGACGCGGAGAAATCTGACAAGGCAACGTCAAGCGAAACGAAAGCAGACGAAACGAAATCAGACGAAAACAAAGCGGACAATGCCCAGCCGGACGACACGAAGGGCGACGCTGCGAAGGCCGACGAATCCAAGGCCAAGGCCGCAGCCGGTGCCTTGGCTGCCGAGCGCGAGCGAATCGAAAAAGAGAATCAGCGGAAGCTCGACGATTTCAACGAAAAACGCGTCACAGCCCAAGACCGCGTCAAGCAACTCAACGACCGCTTCGGCAAGTGGTATTACGTGATCTCCGAAGACGTCTACCGCAAAATCCACCTCGGCCGCTTCGACGTGATCAAA
Source organism: Pirellulaceae bacterium (assembly GCA_041744735.1). Taxonomy (GTDB): domain Bacteria; phylum Planctomycetota; class Planctomycetia; order Pirellulales; family Pirellulaceae; genus JBGTKH01. Next base: position 8,897 of record JBGTKH010000242.1, read on the forward strand.
GTCAAAACCGAACAGGAAAAAGCCTTCGGCATCGACGTCTTCCGCGAAATGGAACAGGAAGGCTTGAAGAAGGAAACCGATCAGGCCAACCAACCCTCTATTCCATAACCTCAAACACCTCGCCAAATCCCTCTGCGTCTATCTGCGAAATCTGCGTTTCCCTTGTTCCCACCGCGCCACCACTCGGGTCGCCCGAGTGGAGTGATGTTTTGCGAAACCGGCCAAGCATCAATTCAAGCCTCCGTCACAGGAGGCCGCGAACATGCGCGATCAAAACGTGCACTCTTTCGGCCGCGTAGTC
>JBGTKH010000243.1:0-10973 GCA_041744735.1 Pirellulaceae bacterium
GAAGATGCATTTTCGATCCGAGTGGCTTGTGAAATTGCGTGCCTGAGCGACACAACGACCAAGGTAACGGGGGGCGAGGAGAGGACTTGACTTCAGGACCGACTGCGCCGAGCCCTCCCGTTCACCGATTTGTTAGATGCCATCTTACACATTGCTTTCTATGGCATCATGAATATCTTTTTTGCTGCGCGGGATTCCTGCACGACTTTTCTGATGACATCGAGTTGAACGTAATCCCCAACTTCATGAGATGCTTTGGAGAAATCGAAATCCACCGGAACGAAGACTCTGGTTTGTTCCGCCTTGTCTTCTTGCGTTTCGACAGTTGTGAAATGACCGCTGAAGGACACGAGAACGATGTCTGCTTCGGACGCCTTGGAGGCAAGCGCCTCGGCTTCTTTGATGATTGAATCTTTTGTCGCGGCTTTATCGATTAGTTGCTTGACGTTGCCGAGCTCCAGGGATGTCTGGCGACCAAAAAACTCCGCGAAAGCTTCAACGTCGGGAACGCAGCCTCGCAATGAATACTTGCCGTACTCGTTTATGCCGACAAGCAACACAAATAACTTGCCCGAACGCGGCTCCAGTGTCGATTTCGCGACATAGACGAACGGATCGTCAATTCCCAATCCCTCTATTGTTGGGTTTTGAGTTCGCTGGCCCTCGCGTCTCATCAGCGTCGACGCCTGAATGACCGCTTCGCGTAAAGAAATGGAATTATCACCATCTAAGTCAGAAGCCGCATCGTCGAGCGCGGTCAAGAAAAAATGAGTAAATGGACTCCCGTAACGCCCGCCGATTTGCGCGTCTAGCAGCATCTCGCCGGGCCCTGCACCGCTAATCACTATGAGACTCGGCGGGGCAGACACGGGAGAAGTCTCGGTCGGAAACGACCGTTCCCATGTCGCAATGATGATTCGCTTCTTCGATTCAACCTCTCGCTCCGACGCGTCTAGGCGCGCCTTCACAGCTACGACCTCTTTTTGAAGTTGGGCCAATTCCTTGTCTGCCTCTTTACGCAGTGTTTCTATTACTTTCGATGATTCGGATTGGGTTGATGTCAATGCTTCGATGTGCCTGTCGACCATCCTTTGTGCCAAGCGATCGACCTCATCTGACTTGGATTCCAATATTGCCTCAAGCCTTTTCGTGACTGCCGATTCTATCTTGTCATCTACCTGTCGAAGAGAAATCTGATACTGGATGCCAAATATCGCGAGAATCACCGCGCAAATGCCGGCACCCCATTTCGCCCAACCGACAATCTGACGTTTTGCTCCTTCAGTTACTTTGTAAACCAGAAAGTCGTGCGTCTCGTCGTCGATGTTGACGGGTTTCTTCGCACTGTCGTTTGAGGACGCTGGTGTTGTCATATCGTTGCGCGATAGGTCTTGGAGGGGATCAAATGGTCGCGGCATCTAACTTTGAATTATCCACGATAATCGCTGATAATCCGGCGTGGCGGGTGTTATCCGCGATTATCGGGCGGTAATGGAATATCCACGATTATCCTTGATAATCCGTCATGGACAGATTGTCGCGGTTCGCGGCGGAAAATCAAGCCGGAAGAGGAATCGGCGTAACGGAGAGGGCGCACAGTCACGGCGAACGTTTTCTCCACCCGTATATCCGAGCGACAATTCCCGACAGGCCGCACTCCGCCTTAGACATCTAAATTCCGCACTTCCAGGGCGTGTTTTTCGATGAATTCGCGGCGGGGTTCTACTTTGTCGCCCATGAGGATGCGGAACATGTCGTCGGCGGCGCCGACGTCGCGCATGCTGACTTGGATCAGCGTGCGGTTGGCGGGGTCGAGCGTGGTTTCGCGCAGTTCTTCGGCGTTCATTTCGCCCAGGCCTTTGAAGCGCGTGACCTGTAAACCCTTTTCGCCGGCGGCGCGGACGGCGGCCAGCAGGCCGCGGAGATGTTCGACCGCGATTTCGTTTTCGCCGCGGCGCAGCACGTAGCGGGATTCCTCGATGCCGGTGCGTTCTTGCGGGATGAGTGCTTCGACGCTGAAGCCCATTTCGCTCAGGTCTTTCAGACAGGTGTTGATCGTGCGCACTTCGTGCAGTTCGGTGATGTGCAGCCGCGGGCGGATGGCCTCCGTCGCTTCGCCGTTGCCGCTGGGCTCGGGGGCTTCGCTCACGGGCAGCTCGGTGCCGGTGGCCTGTTCGTGATGCTTCAGATAATCGTCCATCTCGGCGCGGCCGGGGAACCAGTATTCGTCCAGGCCCACGAAGACGTGAAACACGGGCAGGCGGCCGGTGGCCACGTCCACTCGCTCAGCGTGCGTTTTCAGGTTGATGCCGCGGCGTTCCAGAGCCAACAGCGCGTCTTCCATCGTGGCCAGCGTGCGGCAGAGCTTGGCCATTTGCGCGCCTTCGATGTTGCGGCCATCGCGCGGATCGAAGACCGAATCGGCCAGGCCCTTTTCCAAAAGCTGAGTCTTCATTTGCTCTTCGCTGTGCACATAGTACGTGCTTTTCTTACTGCGCACGCGGAACAGCGGCGGCTGGGCCACATAGACGTGCCCCGACGCGACAAGCTGAAACATCTGGCGATAGAAAAAGCAGAGCAGCAGCGTGCGGATGTGCGAGCCGTCGACGTCGGCATCGGTCATGATGATGATTTTGTTGTAGCGGCGCTTCTCCAAGTCCTGATCGGCGCCGATGCCGCTGCCGATGGCGTGTATCATGCTCTGGACTTCTTCGTTGGACAGCACCTTGTCCTCACGCGACATGTAGGCGTTGATGATTTTGCCGCGCAAGGGCAGAATCGCCTGGTATTCGCGCAGCCGCCCGCCTTCGGCGCTGCCGCCGGCCGAATCGCCTTCGACCAGGTACAGTTCGCACTTTTCGACCTCGCGGCTGATGCAATCGCGCAGCTTGCCGGGCAGGCTGCCGCCGCCGAGCACGCCTTTGCGCTTGATGACTAGATCGCGAGCCTTACGCGCGGCCTCGCGGGCCTCGGCGGCCAGCATCCCCTTGCGGACGATGATCTTGGCGACGCGCGGGTTCTCTTCCAAAAACTTCGCGAGGAATTCGCCGACGGCCGATGTGACGATGCCGTCCACCTCGCTGTTGCCGAGCTTTGTCTTCGTCTGGCCTTCGAACTGCGGATGCGGCACGCGGAGCGAAATGACGACCGTCAGCCCTTCGCGAAAATCGTCGCCGCTGGGAATCAGGTCCTTGAAGATGCCTTCCTTCTTGCCGTAGTTGTTCAGCGTGCGGGTCAGTGCCGCGCGAAAGCCCGACACGTGCGTGCCGCCTTCCGTGGTGTGGATGTTGTTTACGTACGAATGCAGGTTTTCCGTGAACTCACCGGTGTATTGCATGGCGATTTCGTAACCCACGCCTTGCTCTTCGCCGGACATGAAAACTACGTCAGCGTGTTCCGGTTCGCTGGCCCGGTTCAAGTACTCGACGAACTCGACGATGCCGCGTTCGTAGCAGAACTCGTCGCCTTGGTTGATGCGTTCGTCTTTGTAGATAATTCGCACGCCGCGGTTCAGGAACGCCAATTCCTGCAGCCGCTTGTGCAGAGTGTCGTAGATGAACTTGGTGATCTGGAAGATTTTCGGATCGGGTTTGAAGGTGGTTTTCGTACCTCGCTTTTTCGTGGCACCCACGCGACGCACCAGGGACTGCGGCACCCCGCGCTCGTACTCTTGCTGATACACGTGGCCGTTGCGGCAGACCTCGACTTCCGACCACTCCGACAGAAAGTTGACTACGGTTACGCCGACGCCGTGCAACCCGCCGGACGTTTGGTACACGCCCTTCTCGAATTTGCCGCCGAATTTCAGCACGCACATCACACCTTCGAGCGTCGAGACCTCACGGCCCATTTCCTGGCTGAGTTGTTCGTGCCTTTCCACGGGGATGCCGCGGCCGTCGTCCTCGACCGTGACGGAACCGTCGTTGTTAATCGTGACGTGGATGTTCTTGGCGTAGCCCGCCATCGCCTCGTCGATCGAGTTATCGACGACTTCAAACACCAAATGGTGCAAGCCGCGCACCGCGGTGTCGCCGATGTACATACTGGGCCGCTCGCGCACGTGTTCGAGGTCCGACAAGTGCTGCAAATCGTCGGCACCGTACTCGTAGTCTTGCAAACCGAAACTTTCGGGGGCCAGATCGCCGCCGGGGCTGTCTTGCGGTTTGGAATCTTCGTTTTCAGCGGGTTTGTTTTCGTCGTTCATTGTTCACTTTGGGTTATGCCAGTAACTCGTTTAACCCGTAGCCGCAGGCGCGGGCGTTCGTCTCAGCAGGTTCGTCCGTGATGGGGATTCCCTCGCCTGCGGCTACGGGTTAAACGAATTGTGTGTAAACGTCACTAATCGATCGCCGAAACGCGGAAGCGCAGGTCGCGGATCGCCTGTTCGGGCGCTAGGCGGGAAAGTTCTTTCAACAATCGCTTCTTTTGGAACGTGAGCTCTTGCAGCACCGCGGAGTTCCGTACCGCCACTTCCAACACGCCACGCCGCACGTTGCCGGGACGGCTGTGCGAGGCCAGCGGTTGCCCAGCGGCGGTCTGCCAGGCCTGTTCGCAGTTTGAGGCCGATTCCACCTGAGCATATCCGCGGCGGGCCAACAGTCCGCTCAGCACATCGGCCATTTTCTGCGGCGCTGACCGGTTGTATTGCCGGCGACGCAGGTCGTCGTTCAAGGCTCGGATGTCATCTTCGTCGGGAGTGGTTGGCATGCGGATCAACAAGGGATGTATGTTCGATCGCGTTAGCGGTCGCGGGACAACGGCATGACCACGTAGCCATAACCATCATCGGTGGTGAACAACGCGGCGCTTTCGCCGTTCTCAATCTCCAGCGTGAAGGTCTTATCCGGATCAAGCACTTTGAGAAAGTCGGCGACGAACCGATTGTCCAGCGTCACAGCGATCTTGGCGCCGTCGTACGGAATCGGCAGTTCGACACGGGCACTGCCCACTTCCGCCGTGGAACCGGACAACACCAGTGAACCTTCGCCGAAGGTGAAGTCGATACCGCGGCTCTCTTCGCTGGCCACAATCGCTGCTTGTCGGAGTGCTGAATAGATCGGCCCCACGGTCAGGTCCATCTGTACCGCATCTCGGCGTTGCGGGAACACGTCTCGCCATTTTGGAAAGCGGCCTTCGACGAGCCGTGAGTAAATGGTGACTCGCGGTGTATGGATCAGGATGTCATTCGCGCGCGCGACAACCTGCACTTCGGCATCGCCGTCGATCAATGCCCGCTCAATCAATTGCATCGACCGCGCAGGAACGATTGTCATGACATCACCGGTCACGTGGCCGCCGACCGATTGAGCCGGACCTTCCATCTTTGCTAACCTACGGCCGTCGGTGCCCACGGCCACGATCTTGTCTTTTTCCATTTCCAGCAACACACCTCCCAAGGCATAGCGGCTGCTCTCCGTGTCAGTCGCGAACAACGTGCGGCGAATCAATTCCTTCAGCAGCCGAGCCGGCACTTCGTGGTATTTCTTCTCGGTGAACGACGTGACGGCAGGGAATTCATCCGGGTTTTCGCTGGGCAATTTGAACTCGCTGCGTTCACCACGCACCACCGCACCTTTCGCGTCGGCCTCGATGTACAGTTTCTCATCGCTGCTCTCACGCAGGATCGAACCGAATCTCGCAACGGGCAGCACTGCGGCTCCGGGCTGGTCGACGGCGATGCCGGGCACTTCGATGCGGATGCCGACTTCCATATCGGTCGCGGTCAGAATGGCCGATTCGCCGGCGACCTCAAGTTTGACATTCTGCAGAATGGGCTTCGGGCTGCGATGCGGAGCCACCGTGGCTGCGGTTTGAAACGCCGTTAACATTTTCTCGCGATCACATGTGATCTTCATGGTGAGTTACCTTTCCGTGAACTGTTCTTCTCTTCTTCTAATAGTCTTTCGAATCAGTAGTCGTAGGAATGAGCCGGGCACAACTGTCGATAACCACTCAGACGATCGCGAAAATCGACGAATTGCCGGCTATAAATCGCTGTCTTCGACTAGTTGTTCGCCGTGGAAAAAGTGTTTTGTAAGTGTCGTCGGGAGGTTCATAGAATGTTAGCCAGTAAGCGACTTTCGTGCTGCACGGTGAGTGGTTGTTGTTCAAGGCAAAGTTGTGATCAGGCACTGACATCTCTCGAACAAGTTTTCCACGGCCAGTCGGCCTGTTATTGTGTGAATCTCGAAATTCGTTTATGGCACGGCCAGTTTGTTCATCAGTTCATCGACGGCCTGACGGGTCGCCGGGTCCGACTGCAGCAGCGATTCCGTCTTCTTCAGCGCGTTGATTACGGTCGTGTGATCTCGGCCGCCGAAGTGCTGGCCGACTTCCTGCAAACTCTTGTCCGTAAGCTGGCGGGCTAAATACATGGCGATCCCGCGTGCTCGTAACACTCCCTGTCGGCGCGTCGGACTTTTCAAATCGGAGATCTTCAATTGAAAGTATCGGCTGACGCGCGAAGTGATGGCTCGCAGCGTTGGATGATGCGAAGGTTGGCGCTGGGCGAGGAATCGCTTGACGGCCGCGGCATCGAGCGTTTGCGTGTCGCCGTTGCTGATCTTCAATTGCACGACCGTATTGTTGAGTTCGAGCACGCAAGCTGTAAACCGCTCGGCGAGCAAACCGATCGCTTCGTCGTCAACATTCAACTCGTGGATCGCAGCCAAGCGTTTGAGGATCTCGTTACGCGCGGACAGGCCGGGCTCGGCCAGCGGCACAAGCAATCCGGCGCAAAGGCGGCTTGTGAGTCCCGGTGTCAGCGCGTGCATTTCGGCCGGCGATTGCTGCGACGTTAAGACCATCAGCCGCTGGTGCTCCAGCAGGCCGTCGATGGTGTGAATCAGTTCTTCCTGCGCCGCACGTTTGCCCGACAGTTCGTGCAAGTTGTCGAGAAAGAACACCTGTGCAGCGCGATACTTGGTTCGCAGTTCGGACACGGAGTCGGTGTCGACGGCCTCGGCATACGCGCGAGCAAAATCGGCACCGGTGATCGAGATGGTCTTCACGCGCGGATGCTGTTGCTTCCAGCGTTGAATCAGGCCCCGGGCCAAATGCGACTTGCCCGTTCCCGTCGGCCCGAACAGCACCAGCGGACTGTATCGCGAGTCGCCGGCGAGAATTGTTTGGGCGACGATGACGGCCAACGAGTTCGACTCGTCGGCAATGAATTCGCGCAAAGGCAGCGCTGGGCCTGCGGCCTTACCACGAGCGAAATTCGACGCCGCTCCGTGCGCGTCTAGCGGGATCGAGAACACGCCGCTGACCACTCGGACTCCGTCCCCAAACATTGGGCGAGATTGTTGAAAGAACCGACCGAAAATCAAGTCGGAATTATAGCGTTTTTTGGTTCCACTGGCGAGACGTGCGGGCCGCTTTTCCGCGTTCTTTTTTGCCGCGTAACTCGGCCGCAACCTGCCGAATTCGGCCGGCAGCCACGTCGATTTCCGCTTCTGTCGTCAGGGCGCTCAAACTCAGCCGCAGCGACCCCTCGACAACATCTGCCCCGCAGCCCATCGCCAGCAGCACGGGCGAGGGTTCGCTGGACCCGCTGGCACACGCGGAACCCGTCGAACAGGCAACCCCCGCCATGTCCAGAGCCATCAGTAGGGCTTGGCGATCTAACCCGGGAAAGGCGATGTTGCTGGTATGAGGAAGTCGCGCGGCGCCAGCCCCGTTGATGACGAGATCCGGCACGTTCGCCAGCAGCCGCGCTTCCAAGCGATCCCGCAAACGGGCCATGCGTGAGGCACGCTCGTCCGCCTCATCGTGCCAGAGTTGCAGTGCCCGGTGTAAGCCAACGACCAGCGTGACGGATTCCGTGCCCGGCCGCAGTCCCTGTTGCTGGAAGCCGCCGAACAGGATCGGGATCAATTCCACACCGTGTCGTACGATCAGCGCCCCAATGCCGCGCGGGCCGTGGAACTTGTGAGCTGACAAGCTGAGCGCGGCCACGTCGAGTTGCCGGAAGTTCACGGGCAGCTTGCCGACGACTTGCACGGCGTCCGTATGCACCGGGACGCCGGCGGTATGACAAACTGCGGCGACCTCAGCCACCGGTTGCAGCACGCCGGTCTCGTTGTTGCCCAGCATGACGCTGATGACGCGCGTCCGCTGGTCCAGCAACTCGCGCAGGTGATCGACGTCGACAACCCCTTCGGGCGAAACTCGCACGCGGCGCAATTCGAATCCTTGCCGCGCGAGTTCTTCAGCCGCACCGACGACACTCGGGTGCTCGATCGCCGAGATGATCATTCGCCCCGGTTGATCGCCTGCCAGACCTCGCAGCGCCAAATTGTTCGCTTCGGTCCCGCCGCTGGTGAAGATCACCTGATCCGCATGCGTGCCCGAAACATCGGCCCCCAGTATCGCGGCGATCCCTTCGCGAGCCTCCTCCAACACCCGCCGCGCCCGCCGCCCCGCCTGATGCTGGCTGGCCGGATTCACATACCCCGCCCGATCACACTCCGCCATCGCCTCGGCGACCGCCGGATGCAACAGCGTGGTCGCATTGTTGTCGAGATAGAGGTAGTCCATCGGGAAGCGGATATTACAAAATGATGGTGGGCAAAATCATGTTTCACAACGCCACGCTCTTCAATCACAGCGAGAGTCGGGTTTACCTTATTGTAGATACCATCACTGTGCTGTGACGAGTTCCAAGGGCGTTTCCCCGATCACGGGACCGTCGCCTTGCAACGTTGTGGCGCGGATGATGAGTGGGGCGTTAAGCGGATCGGGGGTTTGGCCGAAGTGGATTTGCAGGGTGGCGGTGACTTGGTCGGCTGGGACGCGAATGGGGTCGGCGGTGACGTCGCGCACGTGCGGCGGGACGATCAGTTCCAGTTGAACCGGCGAGGTGATCGAGCGGTCGCGTTGGATTTGTACGGACAGCGGCGCGGTGGTGTTGGGCGCGGCGATCAATGAGTTTTGCGCGAGTGCCAGTTGCAGCAGCGCGGGCGAGACGCGGACGATGATTTGGTCGTTTTGCTCGCCGGTTGAATAGCAGACTTTGTGTTTGCGGCCTTCGGCGTCGGTGACCTCGCCGGTGGCCATCAGGATCGAGCGGCTGGTGCGGCCTAGTTCCATCCACGGCGGCAGCGAGACGGGATATTCAAATTCGGTGGCGCCCGCGGGGACGGTGACGATCGGGCCGGTCACGCCCTGCAAGTGGCGGATTTGGCGGTCGGCCAGCCGCACTTCCAGCGGCCCGTTGTAGCCGCCACGGTCGATCGTGAAGCGCTTTGAATGCGTGCCGCCGCGAGGCACAAAGTGGAACTCGTACGAGGCGAAGAAGCGAAACGGCGTCGGTTCGGCCACGGCCAGCAGCAACCGGTTGATCGGCGGCGCGCCGCGGCGCACGGGGAATGTCGCTGTGCGCTCGATCGTGTTGCCACTGATTTCCGCGCGGCCCACAATGCGCACGCGTGAAACGTCCACGCGAGCCGTTTTGTCGGCCTTGATGACCAGTGTTGCTTTGGGCTGGTTGGCTTTCACTTGCACATCGTCGGCGGTGACGCCGGCGGGCAAGCCCTCAACGGAGATGGTTACCGGTTCGGCAAAGCCGTCGATCAGGCGCAGGTTGAGCAGCAAGTTTTGCTGGCCGTCGCGATTGACGGTCAATGTATCGCTGGGCAACTCCAGTTGAAAATCCGGCTGCGGTTCGGCGATGCGCAGTCGATACGCGAAGGCGTTTCCGCCGCGCGAGGCGAAGCGTTCCGCGACTTGTGCGACGTACCGGCCATCTGCCGGCGCGACGAATTTTAACTGCGAGTCCGTAACACCTGCCGAGGCATCGTCATTGCGAGCCAATTCCTTGCCCGCGGCGTCGCTGATTATCAACACCGAATCAAGCAACGAGCCGAGCCGCGCGGCGTGCACTTCCAGCAGCAGCGTCTGTCCCTTGACCGCGCCGAACGACCAACCATCGACGTCGCCCGGCCGATCGATGCGGCCGTTGGCAATCAGCGGAACAGCGACGAACAGCGCTTGCTCGGCCGTGTTGTTCGGTTCGGCTTCCAGTTGCTCGGGTAGATCGTCGACGGCCAGCAGCACTCGATTGGATTTCCCGCCGGGCAAATCGAATGAGAGACCGTAGTCCGCGGTAGCGTCAGCAGGGATGTTTGTGATCAGCGGTAAAGCAATCGCTTGGCCCGCCGCATCCAATCGCACTTCGGTGCCGCGGCGGCCGCCGAGCGGATAGACGTGATCGATCCAAGGTCCGTCGGTGACCGTCAGCCGGTAGACATAGTGCTGCAGTCCGGCGAAGTTCACGTCGTGAATGCGAACTTGATACGTGCCCGCGGCATCAGTTTTGAATCGTAGCGCGGGATCGGGGCCCAGCGCACCGGTGCTCTCAGCGATCACGCGCCCCAACGGATCGCGAACTTCCAGGCGTGCATCCAGCGGCGAACCGATCTCGGCGGCGGATACGCCGCAAGTGATCGTGCGGCCGGCCGGTACGTCGAACGTCCACACATCGACGTCCTCGCGCGGAAAGATGCGGCCGTTGATTGTGACGGGAAACGAAACGGCAACGGGCACCGGGTCGCCGTCGATTTCCTCTTCGACCACCTCGGGCAAATCGCCGACCACGAACCGCATCGCCGGCGTGGCTCCTTGCGAAGTCCACACGCGCCAATACCGCACGCCCGGCGCTGCATCGGCGGCAATGTCAAGTTGGCCGTTGTAATCTTTCGGGTAGTCTTCCTTCTGACTGCTGGCCGGCGAGTGAATCAGCGGGCCATCGAACCAGACCGTTCGCTCAGCGCGGTGGATTTCCGACGGGGCTTGAACGCCCGTGCCCAGCAGCTCAAATGCACACTTTTCGTGCAGGAAATGGCCGCCGACACGGAAGTCGACCTTCGTGCCACGCTGGCCGCCGGCGGGAAAGATGTACGAGACGTGCGGTGGGTCGGCCATCGCGGGCGCTGTTAACGATAGAGCAGTCGCCAAGCAGCAGAGCAAAGCGA
>JBGTKH010000244.1:0-10489 GCA_041744735.1 Pirellulaceae bacterium
CGTCCGCGAAATTCTTCAGGACATGATCGACGCAGGCCTGGGCAGCATGCCGGGCGGCGGCGCCGAGATCTTTCACCCCGAAGTGCGCGACAAGATCTGCGAACACAAGGCCGCCGCGTCGAAATGGCTGGACATCCACCGCACGGCCCATCAGCTCGGCCTGAAGACCAACTGCACGATGCTCTATGGCCACATCGAAAACGCCTATCACCGCATCGACCATCTGATCCGCTTGCGCGAATTACAGGACGACACCGGCGGCTTTCAAACCTTCATCCCGCTGGCGTTTCATCCTGAAAACACGGGCCTGTCGCACATCAAAAAGCCGTCGGCCCTGATGGACCTGCGCACGATGGCCATCAGCCGGTTGATGCTGGACAACATCCCGCACATCAAGGCTTATTGGATCATGCTCGGCATCGGCACGGCACAAGCCGCGCTCGCTTACGGCGCCGACGATCTGGATGGCACCGTGCGCCACGAGCTGATCTATCACGACGCCGGCGCCACCACGCCCGAAATCCTCAGCGTCGAAGCCCTCCGCCGCCTGATCACCGAAGCCGGCCGCGAGCCGGTCGAACGTGATACGGTTTATAATCATGTTGTGCGGGAAGAGGTCAACGCAGCCGCGTGGCAAATCGGCGCACCATTGATGGCGGCGAGTTCGTAATAAGTAGAACATGACACGCATTGCCTGGCTGACCGATATTCACTTGAACTTCGTCGAGCCGGCGGGGGTCGATGCGTTTCTGGCGCAAGTGCGAGCCACGAATGCCGACGCCGTGCTGATCAGCGGCGACATTTCTGAAGCCCATGACCTCACTCGTTACCTGTCGCGCATCGACGATGCACTTCAACGGCCGGTCTATTTCGTGCTCGGCAATCATGATTTCTATTTCGGGTCGATTCGCAAAGTTCGCCAGCAAGTGATCGATCTGTGCGCCGAGCGTCCCCGGCTACGATACCTGACGACTTCTGAACCGATCGAATTGACACCTGCCGTCGGTCTAGTCGGCCATGACGGCTGGGCCGATGCGCGGATCGGTGATTACGAACGCTCGTACGTGATGATGAACGACTATAAGCTGATCTCGGAATTGTCCGGGATGACGAAAGAGGCACGCTGGCCGCTGCTGATGTCGTTGGGCGATGAAGCCGCGGCGCACATTCGCCGCGTTTTGCCTGCGGCACTGGAAAGATACCCTCACGTTTATCTTGTCACGCACGTCCCGCCGCTGCGCGAAGCCTGCTGGCACGAAGGCCGCCACAGCGACGACGAATGGGCTCCGCACTTTACCTGCAAAGCCGTGGGAGACGCGGTGCTCGAGATCATGCCGCAGTATCCCAAACGCGAGTTGACCGTTCTCTGCGGCCACACCCACAGCCCCGGCGAAACTCGGCCGCTGGATAATGTCCACATCTACACCGGCGGCGCGGTCTATGGAACGCCAGCGATCGCGCGGGTGTTCTTAATCGACGCATAGTCGCACACTTGTGTGCTTCGTTGGGCAAGACGATATGGCCACTTGGCGCCGCGAGCGATGCGTTTCAAGATGTTCCCATGAGTCTCGTTGCTGAAACTGTCGAACGCAGTTCCTCGCTGCCCTTGCCGCCGCCACATCTAAAACCTTTGTGGATCGGACCGGTGTTGGTCGATCCGCCGGTGCTGCAAGCGCCGATGGCCGGCTTCACGAACTATGCATTTCGGCAAATGGTGCGCGAGTACGGCGGGGCGGGGTTGCAGGCGACTGAGATGATTAACGCCAAGGGGTTCGTGTGGTTGGATGAAAACGAATGCGAGCATCCCGATCGGCTGTGGGGTGTGAAGGACGAGCCGCGGCCGCTGGAAGTGCAGATTTGGGACAACGACCCGGAGACGTTGGCCAAAGTGGGCTCGCGGTTGGCTCATGAATACAAGGTCAGCGTCGTCGACATCAACTTCGGCTGCCCGGTGCGGCAAGTGACTGAGAAGGCTCATAGCGGCAGCTATCTGCTCAAACATCCCCAGCGCATGGCGGCCATTATCGAGCGGGTTGTCGCCGCCTGTGCACCGACGCCGGTGACCGCCAAGATTCGCTTGGGCTGCACGCGCGACACGATGAACGCCATCGAAGTGGCCAAAGTGGTCGAGTCGTCCGGCGCGGCGGCGTTAACGGTTCACGGCCGCACCGCGCAGGATTTTTTCAAAGGGAGCGCGGACTGGGAGCGTATCGCGGAAATCAAACCGCACTTAAAACACATCCCGCTGATCGGCAACGGCGATTTGGATTCTGCGGAGAAAGTCGTTGAAGCGTTTCGCCGTTACGACGTCGACGGCGTGATGATCGCCCGCGCATCGCTCGGACGGCCGTGGCTGTTTCGCCAAGCACAGGCGGCCCTGCGCGGTGAACCGATCCCGCCCGATCCGACGCTGGAAGAGCAACGTCACTGCATGCTGCGGCACTACGACTTGGTTGTCCGTCGCTTCGGTGTGCAAAAGGGTACGCTGCTGATGCGCAAGTACGCCTGTTGCTACGCCCAAGGCCGCCCCGGCGCCCGCCACTTCCGCGCTCATGTCGGCAACGTCAACACACCGGCGGAATTCTGCGACGTGGTTGAGCGATATTTTCCTCGTGATGCGGGTGAGCCGGATCGTCTCTAGCTTGCAATTTCGCGTACGTTCCGTTAGCGTACTGCGAACTCTGGATTGTGCTTGGCCGGATTGGCAATCCGGCCTACTTCGGGAGACCGCGGCGTGTCAATCGGATCAAAGGAACGATGGGGTTCGAGAATCGGCGTCATCCTGGCGGTCGCCGGGTCGGCCGTGGGGCTCGGCAACTTTCTGCGATTTCCGGGTAACGCGGCGCAGAACGGCGGCGGGGCCTTCATGCTGCCGTATTTCATTTCGCTGTTGGTGCTGGGAATTCCACTTTGCTGGGCGGAATGGACGATGGGCCGTTACGCCGGCACTCGCGGATTTAACTCAGCGCCGGGCATCTTCACCGTGATCTGGCGGCGACCGTTCGCAAAATATCTGGGCGGAATGGCCCTGTTGATCCCGTTGGTCATTTACATGTACTACGTGTTGATTGAAGCCTGGTGTTTCGGCTACGCGCTGCACTATCTGACGGGCGACATGCAGATCGACAAACCTGCCATCGCCGCGGCCGAACAGGCCGGCACCGACGAAGCCGCCGCAAAACTGGGCCGGGTGAGTCGCTTCTACTTGCTGGCGCCTGAGTTCCAGGAAGAGGATTTGATCAAGCAAGGCAAAAGCCGCGAGGAGGCCCGGGCCGCAGCGCAGAAGCTGAGAGATTCCGAATCCGACCGGCGTGCGTTCGCCTTCTCAAAATTCTTCTCCCGGCTAGTGGGATCGGAGGAACAGGGAGTGTCGATGCAAGGTGCGAACGGAATTCTGTTGATCTCGCTGGTGGGCGTGTTTCTGGGCAACTTCATCTTGATCTATCGCGGTGTGACGAAAGGCATCGAGGCCTTCTGCCGCATCGCGATGCCGTTGATGGCCGTGCTGGCGGTGATCGTGCTGGTTCGCGTGCTGACATTAGGAACGCCCGACCCGTCGAAACCCGATCAATCGGTCATGAGTGGGCTAGGGTTCATGTGGAACCCGGACCCTAATGAGTTGCTTGATCCCAAGACTTGGCTGGCAGCCTCCGGACAGATTTTCTTTTCTCTCTCCGTGGGCTTCGGGATCATCATCAACTATGCCAGCTATCTGCGCGAAAACGATGACCTGGCGCTCAGCGGGCTCACGTCCTGCAGCGTCAACGAATTTTTTGAGGTCTGCTTGGGAGGCTTGATTACGATTCCCGCCGCATTCGTTTTCCTGGGGTTGGCGGCGAAAGGGTACGCGGATTCGACGTTTGCCCTAGGCTTTGTCGCCTTGCCCAATGTCTTTGCCATGATGCCCGCCGGGCAATTCTTCGGCTTCTTGTGGTTCTTCATGTTGTTCGTGGCGGCCATTACCAGCAGCGTCTCCATGCTGCAGCCGGTGATCGCATTCTTGGAGGAAGGTTTCGGCCTGAAGCGTCACGCATCGGCGGCGGTGCTGGGCCTGATTTCCGCGCTCGGTGTGGCCTTCGTGATGTACTTCTCCAAAAACCTGGTAGCACTCGACACTTTCGATTTCTGGGTCGGCAGCGTTTTGATATTCGTTTTAGCGATGATTCAGGCGATCATGTACGGCTGGGTGTTCGGAATTGATCGCGGGAATGCGGAACTGCACCGCGGCGCACATATCCGTATACCCTGGTTCGTACAACTGATGATCAAATACGTGGTGCCCGTTTACCTCGCGGCGATCTTTTTGGGATTCTGTTTCCTCAGCCTGCCGAGCAAGAACACATTCAAATTCAAGTCAAACGCAGATCACGCTGCATCGCTAGCTGCGGGGCAACTACCCGACGGCCTTTACGATGAAGGTGCCGCAAACAATACGGAGTTGCCCAGCATCGCTCGCATTGAAGCCGGTTCTCGGGAAGGGGAGTGGGAAGTCCGGGACAAGGACAACGCGCTGACGCACCTCATCCGGCGCCAAACCGATGGTCTGCATGTTTACAAGCACGAGGCCGGCTACGTGGAGAAGGTCGCCAACAGTCCCGTCGCAATTGGATCCATCCTATTTATCGGCGCGATCCTAGCGTTCCTGATGCTGATGGTCCGCATCGCAGGACAACGCTGGGAAAGGGAAGGACGACTTGACAAACTTGATTCCTAATTTTCGTTGGAGAACAGCGATGAGCTTCGGCGGTTGGTTGGCAACGATCCTGTCGCAATCCACCCAGCAAGTAAAGGTCAACTCTGAGCCAATCAGTCTGAACCTAGGCGGTTGGATGGTCATGATCCTCTCCGTCAGCTCGGTGCTCGCGCTCGTCATCTATTGCGTCTACACAGTGCTCAGCCTGCCTTCGGTTGAAGAAGAGCACATCAAGGGTCCTCTGAAGATCGATACTCGCGACACGCAAGACGCGGATTGAACCCCAAGCTGATCTCGCAGAGGCCAACTTTCCACTCGGTCACTTTCAATCTCCGCGGAAAACGACGTGAAATCCGCGGCTGCCGTGTGTGCGCAGGATTTTTCACACATATGGTTGTCAAAAATGTGATAAAGGCATATATTGAGTACGGATGGAGTGGAACCAGATTCATCGAGGACTAACCAGCATGACCGAAGAAGTCGTTTCATCGGATGACGCCGTACTTGACCTGCTGCGCAAGCTGGATTCGATGACGGTGTCGGAACTGGCTGATTCGCTGAAGGTTACGGCGACGGCGGTGCGACAGCGGCTGAACCGGTTGATGGCCCAAGGGTACATCGACCGCCGGACGACGCACGCGGCTCGCGGCCGGCCTAGCCATCGGTATGCGTTGACCGCGGAGGGACGGCGCAAGACCGGTTCGAACTTTTTTGATTTGGCGATCGCTCTTTGGCAAGAGATTCGATCGATCTCCGACGCGGACGTTCGCCGGGGACTGCTACAGCGCATTTCCCGCCGGCTTGTTGATTCGTATGCGGGCCAGATCGAAGGAGATACGGTTGAGGAAAAGATGCAGTCCGTCGCTGATTTGTTCAGCGAACGGCGAATTCCCTTTACCGTAGACCGCTCGGGCGGCCTGCCGGTGCTGACCGCGCTCGCGTGTCCTTATCCGGATTTGGCTGAACAGGACCGCAGCGTCTGTGCGATGGAACGCATGTTGTTCTCGGACTTGCTCGGCCAGAACGTGCGGCTGGACAAGTGCCGGTTGGACGGCGCGACTTGCTGCACGTTTGAAGTGAGTTAGTAAAGTTCATCGACAGGGCCGCTGGAAGGCCACCTGTTAATTGGTGTATGTTGTCGAGTTTCCGTTTGACCAAGGTGACTGATCTTCCCACGAGCCAGTTGAGATCGAGACATGACAACGCCATGGATTGAAGGACGATTTGAAGAGGGCGTGATTACGACCACGATCGAGCAAGCGATCAATTGGGCGCGGCAGTCGAGCGTGTGGCCGATGACGTTCGGCCTGGCCTGCTGCGCCATTGAGATGATGGCCGCCGGCGCCAGCCGCTTTGACTTGGACCGCTTTGGCGCCGGTGCGTTCCGGGCGTCGCCGCGACAGGCCGACTTGATGATTGTGGCCGGCACCGTGACGTACAAAATGGCCAGCCGCGTGCGGCGTTTGTACAACCTGATGCCCGAACCGAAGTTCGTGATCGCGATGGGCGCGTGCACGGTCGGTGGCGGCCCGTATTTCAAGTGGGGCTATCACGTGGTAAAGGGCGTCGATTTGGTGGTGCCCGTCGACGTGTACGTGCCCGGCTGCCCGCCGCGTCCCGAAGCATTGCTGGAAGGACTGATGCGGATTCAAGACAAGATCAAGGGTCACAAGATCGCCAAGCGGCGAGCGGGCGAAGGCGCTCGCGGGTTCATGGACCTGCGAAAGGGTATCAAAGTGGACGACGAACTGCCGATCCCGCATCACTTGGGTTACGTGGATGCGCCGGCCGACGGCGAGCCGAAATACGATCACCAGAAGATTACTGGGTAAGTGGTAGGACGGATTGCCAATCCGTCCGTGATTGTGACAAAGAAAACGTAAGAGCGGACGGATTGGCAATCCGTCCTACGAGAAGAAGAGACGAAGACGAAATGACTGACGTTTTGACGATTAAGAACCTGCACGTCGCGGTCAATGGCAAACTGATTCTCAAGGGCGTGAACCTCGAGATCAAGCGCGGCGAAACGCACGCGCTGATGGGCCCCAACGGCTCGGGCAAGAGCACGCTGGGCCTCGTGATCATGGGTCACCCGAATTACGAGGTGACCGAAGGCACGATCGAGTTGAACGGCGAGGATCTGCTGGACATGTCGCCCGACGAGCGGGCTCGCAAAGGTATGTTCATGGCTTTTCAGCGGCCGATTGCGATCCCGGGCGTGAAGATGGCCGACTTCCTGCGTCATGCGACCACGAACGTTCGCCGGCCGGAGCGCAAGGAAGGCGAAGAGCTGATCCCGATGCGAGAATTTCGCAAAGAACTGAAGTCGAAGATGGAGCAGTTGCGGATCGACACGGAGTTCGCAAGGCGCTACGTGAACGACGGCTTCTCGGGCGGCGAGATGAAGCGGGCTGAGATCCTGCAGCTTGCGATGCTGCAGCCGAAGTTCGCCGTGCTCGATGAAACCGACAGCGGCCTGGACGCCGACGCCGTGCGACTGGCCAGCGAGAGTATCGCGCAGATCGGACGCAAGAACATGGGGCTGTTGATCATCACGCATCACGACAAGCTGCTGGAACACAATCCGCCCGAATTCACTCACGCGATCCTGGGCGGCCGGATCGTGGAAACCGGCGGCGTCGAATTGGCTCACGAACTGCACACACAGGGCTACGACCGCATCCGGCGCACGTATCCCGAAGCCGCGGCCGACAACCGCGAGATGCTGAAAAAAGAAGAACGACCAGAACCTGTAATAGCGTAGGGAAACAATCATGGCTACTGACATGGCAACATCTCGCATGTCCGATTCGATCGGCGAGATTAACAAATACGATTTCCGCACCGAGACGGTGGGCGTGTTCAAGGCTCGCAAGGGCATCGACGCCGACATCGTCAGTCAGATCTCGGAGATGAAAAAGGAGCCGGCGTGGATGCTTGACTTCCGGCTGCGCTCGCTGGAACTGTTCGAGTCGAAGCCGATGCCCAAATGGGGCGGCAACATCGCCATCGACTTCCAGGACATCTTTTACTATCTCAAGCCGACCGACAAGCAAGGCCATTCCTGGGACGAAGTTCCGCAGGAAATCAAAGACACGTTCGACAAGCTGGGCATCCCCGAGGCCGAAAAGAAATTCCTGGCCGGCGTGAAGGCCCAGTTTGAAAGCGAAGTGGTCTACGGCTCGCTGAAAGAAGATCTCTCGAAGCAGGGCGTGATCTTCACCGACACCGATTCGGCCCTCCGCGAGCAACCGGATCTGGTCCGCGAATACCTGGGCACCATCATCCCGCCGGAAGACAATAAGTTCGCGGCGCTCAATTCCGCCGTGTGGTCGGGCGGTTCGTTCATCTACGTGCCGCCGGGAGTGAAGATCGACTTCCCGCTGCAGGCCTACTTCCGCATCAACGCGGAGAACATGGGCCAGTTCGAGCGCACGCTGATTATCGTCGACGAGGGCGCCGAAGTGCACTACGTCGAAGGCTGCACCGCGCCGATGTACACGACCGAGAGTTTGCATTCGGCGGTCGTCGAGATCATCGTCAAGCGCGGCGCCCGCTGCCGTTACACGACGATTCAGAACTGGGCCAACAACATTTACAACTTGGTCACCAAGCGGGCCGTCGCATACGCCGACGCTACGATGGAATGGATCGACGGCAACTTGGGCAGCCACCTGACGATGAAGTATCCGTCGGTGTACATGATGGAACCCGGCGCTCGCGGCGAGATCCTGTCGATCGCGTTTGCCAGCAAGGGCCAGCACCAAGACGCCGGCGCGAAGCTGGTACACTGTGCCCCGAACACCACCGGTCGCATCGTCTCGAAGTCAATTTCCAAAAACGGCGGACGCAGCAGTTACCGCGGATTGGTGCGCGTCGAGAAGGGAGCGAAAGGCTCGAAATCGAACGTCGTGTGCGACGCTCTGATCCTCGACCCGAAAAGCCGCAGCGACACATATCCCTACATCGAGATCAACGAGCAGGACGTGTCGGTCGGCCACGAAGCCAGCGTGTCGCGGATCGGCGAAGAGCAATTGTTCTACCTGACTAGCCGCGGGCTGACCGAAGCCGAAGCCAGCACGATGATCGTCAACGGCTTCATCGAGCCGCTGGTCAAAGAGCTGCCGATGGAATACGCGGTCGAGATGAACCGGCTGATCCAACTGCAAATGGAAGGTTCGGTCGGCTAAGCCAACTAGTGGCGACAAATACAATGACTGCGACAACATCTGTGGTACACAGCGATCCTGACATTCTCGGCGGTACGCCGGTATTCGTTGGAACCCGTGTGCCAGTCCAAACCTTACTCGACTACCTGGAAGCAGGTGATTCCCTCGACGAATTCTTGGACGACTTTCCAAGTGTGACTCGTGAGCAGGCGGTTGCCGCGTTGCAACTTGCCAAGCAGATGTTGATCGCCCATGCAAATTCTGCTTGATGAGTGTGTGCCGCGCAGACTGCGGCGGGAACTCTCCAACCACGATGTCCGAACGGTGCCAGAAATGGGATGGTCGGGCAAGAAGAACGGCGAGTTGCTGCGATTGCTCGCCGGCCAAAACTTCGAGGTATTTTTGACGGTTGATCAGAGCATACGTCATCAACAGAACCTGAAAGCCGCTGGCATTGCCGTGATCGTACTTATTGCCGTTAGCAATCGAGTCGCTGATTTGCTTCCTCTAATGCCGTCGGTACAATCGGCGCTGCGTTCGATTAAGCGTGGTCACTTCGTGGAGATTACGGCCTAACAAGAAGACTGTTAACGATGATTGACTACAAAAGTTTTGAAATTGTCAACTGGCGAAACGACCATCGAGGAGATCGCTGAAGAATGAGTTCGACGCCTGCGACAACGATCCCGATTGGCTTCACCCAGCAAGCCTTCGATGCGTTCCTGCAATCTCGCCACGAACCCAATTGGTTAATCGAGCGGCGTCAGGCTGCTTGGGCCGCGTTCTGCGACATGCCTTGGCCCGACCGCCGCAGTGAAGAGTGGATGCGGACGGATATCCGCTTGTTCAAGCTGGATAAGTATAGCCTGCCGATTGAAACTCCAGCCAGCGTCGAATTGCCTCCGGCGCTGTTGTCAGCGGGCGTTGAATTGGCCGGGCAAACGGCGTCGCTGAATAGCCGCCCCGTGCAATCGCATCTCAAGCCGAAGTGGGCCGAGCAGGGCGTGCTCTTCGGCAGCCTCGATGAACTGGTCGCCGAGCACGGCGATTTGATTGGCCGGCACTTGCTCACTCAAGCCGTCGATCCGCTCTACGACAGATTCGCGGCGCTGCACGCGGCCTGCTGGTCGGGCGGCAGCCTGTTGTACGTGCCGCGCGGCGTGGTGATCGACGAGCCGCTGCACAGTCTGTCGGCGATGTCCGACGGTGCGGTTGATTTCGGCCACACGCTGGTGATTTTGGACGAGGGGGCTGAGGCCACGATGCTGACCGAATCGGCCAGCTTTCACGAAACCGATGGCGGTTTTCATTGCGGCGCAGTCGAGATCATTCAGGGGCCGGGCTCGCACCTGCGTTACGTCACGTTGCAGGAGTGGGGCAAGGGCGTGTGGCACTTCGCTCATCAAAAGGCGCTGGTCGATCGCGACGCGTCGCTGCAATGGACGATCGCCGCGATGGGCAGCCGGCTGGCGAAGGTGAATCAGCAAGTGGGGCTGATCGGTCCCGGTGCGAATTCGCAAGTGAACGGCGTGTTGTTCACCGAAGACAAGCAGCACATTTCCTACCACACGCTGCAGCATCACGAAGCCCCGAGCTGCCGCAGCGATTTTCTGTACAAGGCGGCGCT
>JBGTKH010000245.1:0-7481 GCA_041744735.1 Pirellulaceae bacterium
AGCCCCAGCCACCCCCACCGCCGCAACTCAACATAGTAACCCGAAGCGTAAGCGAGGGAAGGAGGTGAAATGGCCCTCGCTTACGCTTCGGGTTACGATGGGGTTGCGATGATCTCGACTGATCGTTTCCCATGAAGGCGCTCATTGTAAGCGTGCCCGGGGCGAACGACCAGCGTGACCGAAAGCGAGAGATGATTCCGACCCCAACCGAAGCGATTAGTATAATGGGACACGGTCGTACGAGATCTTCGTTTCCGAGCCATTACCGTGGATGAGTTGCGTGCACAATTCGAGGCAGCGTGGCTTTCCGGCCAGCGACCGGCGATTGAAACGTACGTCGGCACGGTGGCTGAAGCGGATCGTTCGGCGCTGCTGCACGAATTGCTGGCGATCGAGTTGGAACAACTCACCATGCATGGCCAATCGCCTAGCGCTGAGAGCTACCGCACGCGGTTTGCGAAATATGGTGCGCTGATTGACACAGTCTTTGCCGAAGTCGTCAGCCGCAGCCAGGCCGCCAGCGAGATGCTCGAGAGAACACTTGTGCGACCGACGGATGATTCCGTGCCGTATGCGCCGCCGCGGCTGCCGGATCAACCGGCGCACATCGGCCGCTACCGCGTGGAAAGGATCTTGGGCGAAGGCACCTTCGGCCGAGTGTATTTAGCTCACGACGATGAATTGAAACGTGCCGTAGCGATCAAGGTGCCACACCGGCATCAAATTGTCGGCAGCGAAGATGCGGCGGCCTACCTGGCCGAGGCACGGACGCTGGCGAGTCTCGACCACCCGGCAATTGTGCCCGTTTTTGACGTCGGGCATACCGCGGACGGGCTGTGCTTCGTGGTTACCAAGCTGGTCGAAGGGCGCGATCTCTCGTCGAAACTGAGTGATTCGGGCCTGACGTACGTCCAGTCGGCGGAGTTGGTCGCCACGGTCGCCGAGGCCTTGGGCTATGCACATCGACACGGCCTGGTGCATCGCGACGTCAAGCCGGCCAACATCTTGATCGACGATGCCGGAAATCCAATCGTTGCGGATTTCGGCTTGGCGCTTCGGGACGAGGAGTTTGGCACGGGCGCGGGATTCCTGGGAACGCCCGCGTACATGAGTCCCGAGCAAGCGCGGGGCGAAGGACATCGGGTCGACGGCCGCTCGGACATCTTCAGTTTGGGCGTGGTGTTCTACGAATTGCTCACCGGCTATCGTCCCTTTCGCGGATCGAATTGGCAGGAGATCACCGATCAGGTGATCAACGTCGAGACGCGTCCGCCTCGCCAGCATAACGACCGCATTCCGAAGGAATTAGAGTACGTCTGTCTGAAGGCCCTTTCCAAGCGGTCCACCGATCGTTACTCGACCGCGCGGGACATGGCCGGCGAACTGCGGCACTTTCTGGCACACGCTGTCGCGGATGGCGCAACGGCGGACCTGGCACCCCGCGGCGATACGCTGACGACCGTGAAGTATCTTCCGCCGATCAAGGTCATCCCGAAAGGATTGCGGTCGTTTGACGCCGCCGACGCGGATTTCTATCTCGAATTGCTGCCCGGGCCGCGCGATCGCGACGGGCTGCCGGACGTGCTGCGTTTTTGGAAGACGCGGCTACAGGAAACGAACCCGGACAACACGTTTCCGGTGGGTTTGATTTACGGTCCTTCGGGCTGCGGCAAGTCGTCGTTCGTGAAGGCGGGTTTGCTGCCGCGCTTGGCAGACCATGTGTTTGTGGTTTACGTCGAAGGCGCGGCCGCGGACACGGAGACGCGGCTGCTCAACAGTTTGCGAAAGCGCTGTCCGGATTTGCCTGCCCAGCTTGATCTGGCCGATTCGCTCACCGCCATTCGCCGCGGGCAAGGCGTGGCGGCGGGCCGAAAACTGGTCATCGTGTTGGATCAATTCGAACAGTGGCTGCATGCCAACCGCAACGAAGAAAACAGTGAACTTGTGCAGGCGCTGCGGCAGTGCGATGGCCAGCGGGTTCAATGTCTGGTCATGGTCCGCGACGACTTTTGGTTGGCCGTCAGCCGCTTCATGCGAGAATTGGAAGTGCGGGTCGTGGAAGGCGAGAACAGCGGCCTGGTCGATCTGTTCGATCTGCGGCATGCCAAGAAAGTGCTGACGGCATTCGGTCAAGCGTTCGGTGCGCTGCCGCCCGTGCAGGAACAATTCAGTCGCGATCAGAACGCGTTTCTGGACCAGGCGGTGGCTGGTTTGGCGCAAGACGGCAAGGTCATCTGCGTGCGGTTGGCTCTGTTTGCAGAAATGGTAAAGGGCAAATCCTGGACGCCGGCCACGTTGAAGCAAGTGGGCGGTGCAGAAGGCGTGGGTGTGAGGTTTTTGGAAGAGACGTTCAGCGCCGCCACCGCTCCGCCGCAGCATCGAGTGCACCAGAGAGCCGCGCGTGCGGTGTTGAACATGCTGTTGCCCGAACATGGCACCGATATCCGCGGGCATTTGCGCTCGTATCAAGAGTTGCTCGACGCATCGGGCTACCAGTCCCGCCCGCGAGATTTCGAGGACTTGATGCGAATTCTCGACAGCGAGATTCGGCTGCTGACGCCGATTGACCCGCAAGAGGTTGAGCCGGCGGACGAACAGGCGCAGCGATCCGACAGCCGCCGGCCGGCCAACGGCAAGACTGAATCCACTAGCCCTTCCGCGCAGCACGATCAACTGACGCACGATGATCTGACAAGTTCCGGTCTCGGAGAGACCGGGCTACGTGTTTCCGCGCAGTACTATCAACTCACGCACGATTATCTGGTGCCTTCCTTGCGAAGTTGGCTGACGAGCAAACAAAAGGAGACGCGGCGCGGACGTGCGGAGTTGCGGTTGGCCCAGGAGGCGGCGGCGTGGAGCGCGCGGCCCGACAAGCGACACTTGCCGGCCCTGTGGGAAATCCTCAACATCCGGCTCTTTACGCAAAACGGGAATTGGACCGAACCACAGCGGAAGATGATGCGCATGGCGGAGTCGTACTACGCCATCCGCGGCGCGCTGCTGATGTTGCTGATCACGATGGCTGGCATCACGGGTCTGTATGTCCGCAGCGGCATGCTGGAACAGCGGCGCGCCGACCACGCCCAACAACTGTTGCACCGGTTGCTGGACGCCGACCTCGAAAACGTTCCGGCCATTGTCGCGGAGATGGACGGCTATCGCCGCTGGGCCGATCCGTTGCTGCGGCAAGCCCACGACGAGGCCCAGACCAACGGCGCCGGCCGGCAGCAACTGGCTGTTAGCCTCGCGCTATTGCCCGTGGATGCGGGACAAGTTCCCTACCTCTATGAACGATTGCTCGACGTGCAACCGGATGAAGTGCCGGTCGTGCGTGATGCACTGGCGGCTCACAAAGGCGAACTGACCGAGAACCTCTGGGCGCTCTTGCTTCAGCCCGATCGGTCCGAGGACGAGCGAATCCTGCGCGCGGCTTGTGCGTTGGCAGCGTACGATCCCCAAAGTTCGCGTTGGGACGAAGCCAGCGTTCGCGGCGAAATCGTTGCCCAATTGGTTTCCGTCAACCCCGTGTTCTTAGGCCGCTGGATGGACTGCCTGCGCGTGGTTCGCGCCAAACTGTTAGAGCCGCTGGCCGACGTATTTGTCGACGGCGAAAGGTGGACCGACGCCCAACGCATTCGCGCGGCCGAGATCCTGGTCGATTACGCCGCCGACCGGCCCGACGTTTTGGCCGAACTGATCGTGCAGTCCAACCAGCAGCAGTTCGAGGTGCTGCTGCCGCCATTGAAAGCTCAGGGGTCGCTCGCCGTGCAGTCGCTGGAATCGGAGTTGGCGATTCCACGCGGCCCTTCTGCTAATCAAAGAGATCGGGAAAGATCTGTGCATCGCAAGGCCAATGCGGCTGTGACACTGCTGTTGATGGGGCGCGACGAGAAGGTTTGGCCACTGTTGGCGCAGCCGCAACAGACCCGCGACCAGCGCGACCCCAGCGTACAGACGGCTCTCATTCATCGGCTGCAGCCATTGGGAGTCGATCCGCACGTGTTGCTGGAAAAACTGCTGGCCAAAGACACGGAAGGTTCCCTGCGCCGCGCTCTCATCTTGGCGCTGGGCGAGTATAGCGCCGAGCAACTCACACAGGCCAAGATACCGCTGCCGACATTGGCGTCGGCCCTGTTGCCGTTGTTCGGCGACGATCCTGATCCGGGCGTCCATGGGGCCGCCGAGTGGCTGCTGCGAAAGTGCTTGCCGAAAGGAGCAATTCCCGCGGTACCTCCGCAATCGCAGTGGTACATGGACAAGGAAGGTCACACCATGATCGTCCTCGAA
Organism: Pirellulaceae bacterium; assembly: GCA_041744735.1. GTDB lineage: Bacteria > Planctomycetota > Planctomycetia > Pirellulales > Pirellulaceae > JBGTKH01. The sequence goes on from JBGTKH010000245.1 coordinate 4,288, forward strand.
CCCGGCAAGTTTCTCTTAGGCTCGCCGCCCGATGAGGCGAATCGACAACTGGACGAACGTCAGCGTGAGACGGTAATCACGCGGCCGTTTGCGATTGCCAACAAGGAAGTCTCCGTCGCGCAGTTTCAGCGGTTTGTGAAGGACAAGGCGGATGCTCCGCTGGTAAAACGCTGGAAAAAGAGCGCCGAGGACCAAGGCTGGCAGCGCTTCGCGCCGGATGAAGATTGTCCGCAATCGTTTGTTTCGTGGCAGGCGGCCGCGGCCTATTGTAACTGGCTCAGCGAGCGGCAAGGAATCATCTCGTCCGAGTGGTGCTATCCGTCCGAGATCATCGATTTGGAGGACGGCTCGCAGCGTCTTGACGGCGACGCGTCGAAAGTCGGCTACCGTCTGCCCACAGAAGCAGAATGGGAATATGCGTGCCGCGCTGGAAACACTACCAGTTTTTCCTTTGGCGTCTCTGATGCCCTGCTGCATCAATTCAGTTGGTACGAAGGAAATGCCGGCGGCCGCACGCAACGCGTGGGCACGCGAAAACCTAATGACTGGGGCCTATTCGATATGCATGGAAACGTTTACGAGTGGTGCCACGACGACTACTTTCCGGATTACGTCCCGGAGCCGGACGCCGCGGACGAAGGCAAGTGCATGCGCGGTGGCTCGTTTGATTTTCCCGCCGACTTCGCCCGCTCGGCGAGCCGCAACTTTGCACAACCCCATCAAGCATTCCCATCATCCGGCTTCCGCCCGGTCAGAACGTATTCCTTGGCAGAACCGTAAGCGCTGCCGCCCTCAGTAACCCAACGCTCTGTCAAGGACAAGAATTAGGGATGACCAAATTAGCCGCTGGGCGCAAGCCCACGGGTTTCATCGCGCGACCCGTGGGCTGGCGCCCAGCGGCTACTCCTAGAACGCGCTTCCGATCCGCTCGTTTACCTGTTGGGCATCTAGTGCTTTGTCAAACCGTAGTTTTAGGGTTGGCCAACTTCGTGGCGTAAGCTTCCAGCTTGCGTTTCTGGGATGAAATCGGATTGGCAAGCAGGATGCTTACCCCACTTTTTAACTTTGACGAAGCACTAGCTTCCCGGCGGGTTGTCTGAGCCAACCGCAACGCCCACGGCCCCACCCACGAAGGCCGAGAAGATCACGGCTTCTGTGAAATCAGGGGTGATGGTGCGCGTGACTTCGGGAGCGGCGAATTCGGTTTGCAAATTGGAGATGAGCGATCGCAAGCGGGCCAGTTCCGCTTCCAGCAGCGCGATGTCTTCTTCGTACAACTCGAACATCTCGAGAATCGCCTTTTGTGCCGCGGGTGGAATTTGGTCCCACAAATCCTTTTCAATCGGCGGATCGTCTACGACCGCGACCGTGCGATAGCCGTAAGCTGGATTGACGTTGACCAAGCGTACGGGACCGCCGGGACCGCTGGGCAAGAATCCGCCGTTGCCCCGCGGCGGGATCACCAGGTTCCCCTGCGAAGGACCGCGGCCAAGCTGGCGTTCGAGGCTTGCCACTTGGCCTTGCAAACTCACCACGTCGGTTTCCAGCGCCGCGATTCGGCGCTCATACGACGCCACCAGCGCGAGCACCTCGGTTTGTGCCGCTGCCGGCACCATTTGCCACAACTCGGCCTCAATCGGCGCCTCGCCCGCAACGAACGGCCGGCGGTTGGGATAGCGGACGCGAGCCTGACCGCGCACGACGACTTGGTTCGACACAATCAACATCCCCGGCCGCGCCGATGGTGGAGCCGTGCCGGTCGCCCATGCGCGAATGAATGTCGCCGAGCCAGCAGCATCCACCCGGTACAGGCCGCCGCGAAGGCCAGTGATCTGGAAGTGTCCTTGTTCATTGGTGAGGGAGGATGCGAACTCTTGCTGGCTGCTGAGGATAGTCACCGGCGTGTTGGAGTCGCCAAGGCCTTGCCCATTGACGAGTTGCCCGTGGAGCGATCCGCCGAGACCAAGCGCCACATCTTGGATCACTGGTCCCGCCCCAGACACCGCGCATGGCGACAACAGCAGAATGACAATCGCAATCATCGACACGACCGATTTTGACGGTTTTAACGCATCCATGCTCGTTTCTCCTGTCTATCGTACTTACGCTTTAGCCGGGGTTAAGCCATTTGTTCCTATTCTTCCTATCGGACGGAAACGATGGCATCTTCCGCGTTTTCCTGATATTGTCAGGACAACGTGGGTCCCCACATGACCATTGGTGCGTAGCTTGGGTCCAATGACCCGAGCAATTCGCGGCAGTTGTCGCTCGGTCAGCGGTAGTGGTCGCTCGGAACTTCAAACTTTGCGCGTCGGGCTCTTTTGGCCGGCGTTGCGACCCGGCCGAGCAACTTCAAACTTGCGTGTCGGGCTTGCGTGGACTTTCCGACAGAACCTAGAATCCTGCCCACTATGAAAACCAACCCTGTGAAAGAAAAGTTGCGACGCGGCGAGCCGAGTTTCGGCACGTGGCTGTCGCTGGGCGATTTGTATGCGACGCGAGTCTTGGCCCGGCTGGGCTTTGATTGGCTGACGCTGGACATCGAGCACTCGGCGATCGACTGGTCGCAGGCTACGATGATCTTCGGCGCGGTGGCCGACGCGGGCTGCGTGCCGCTGGCCCGCGTGCCCGAGGGCACTCATCATTACATCAAGCGCGTGTTGGACGCCGGCGCGTGGGGCATCGTCGTGCCAATGGTCGATACGGTCGAGCAGGCCAAGATCGCCATCGCCGCAGCCAAGTACCCGCCGGCCGGCAACCGTAGTGTCGGCGGCGGCATGCACTCGATGAACTTCGACGCCACGGCCGGCGATTATTACGCCCGCGCGAACGACGAAATTCTGGTGGTGCTGCAGACGGAAAGCCCCGAAGGCGTGCGCAATGCGGAAGCCATTTACGCGCTGCCAGGCTGCGATGCGATCTTCGTTGGCCCCGTCGATTTGCGCGCCCAGATGCGCGCCCCCGACGGCACCGAAGCGACCGATGCCGAGTTCGAGAGCATGCTCCAGCGCGTGGTCGATGCCGGCAAAAAAACCGGCACCCCCACCGGCATGCACGTGATGGACCCGCACGCGGCCCTGAAGCGCGCCGAACAAGGCATGCGCTTCATCGCCGTGGCCAGCGACGTGCGGATGATGACCGCCAAAGCTCAAGAATGCTTGAAAATCCTGCGGCCAGAAGCGCAGGTGAAGGAT
>JBGTKH010000246.1:0-7444 GCA_041744735.1 Pirellulaceae bacterium
CGGTCGTGCTCGTGAAGGGTGGGCGTGTATGTCGGGTCACGACGAATCCGAGTGGCTGACGCGAAAGCGTCGTATTGATCCGAAGCTGGCGGCTGCCGGCTGGGAAGTTGTCCCATACGACGAGACGCGCCCGCTAAGCGACTACACACAGCACGCCGTCGAGGAATATCCGACCGACAACGGCCCCGCCGACTATGCCTTGGTCTATGAAGGCCGAGTGTTGGGGGTTGTCGAGGCGAAGAAAGTGAGCCTGGGCGCAACGGGCGCTTTGACTCAGGCCGAGCGGTTCGCGGCCACGCCGAACAAGCGGGAGGATTTCGGGGAAGAAGAGAAGTTTGATCCCAAGGTTCTGCCACGCAATTATCTTGAAGCGCCGCAGCCCAGTCATGCGCTCGTCTACGTCTGCACCATTCAGCGCATGGCGACTCTGAAGGAATGGTCGAATAGAGTAATGTCGAAGGAAAGCCAATGAAAGCCACCGAAGCCAAACTGCTCGACTTCCTCAAGAAGTCGCCTCAGTTCGTCATCCCGATCTACCAACGCACCTATTCGTGGCACGAGAAGGAATGCCGGCAGTTGTGGGACGACATCGTGCGCACCGGCGGCAATGACGCCATCTCGGTGCATTTCGTCGGCTCGATCGTTTACATTGACAAGGCCGACTCCAACCAGACCGTCTGGGAGCCGTTGCTTGTGATCGACGGACAGCAACGCCTGACCACTGTGACATTGCTCATCGCCGCCCTCGCCAAGGCGGTCGGCGAGAGCGAGCCGGTGGACGGCTTCTCCCAGCGCAAGCTGCGCAACTATTACCTGCTCAATCCCGAGGAGTCGGGCGAGCGGTACCACAAGCTGGTCTTGTCGCAAACCGATAAGGTCTCGCTCGCGGCCGTCGTCGGCGATGCCGAACAGCCCAAGGAATACTCGCTACGGGTAACGCAGAACTTTCAGCTTTTCGAGGAGTTAATCGCCGCGTGCAAGGGCGACTTCGTGGCGGTGTGCAAGGGACTTGCGAAGCTCATGATGGTGGACATCAAACTCAAACGCGATCAAGACAACCCGCAGCTCATCTTCGAGAGCATGAACTCCACCGGTCGCAAACTGAGCCAGGCGGACCTTATCCGCAACTTCATCCTGATGGGGTTGGAGCCGCATTTGCAGACGCGGCTCTACGAACAGTTCTGGCGACACATGGAGGTGGACTTCGGGCAGGAGGCCTACGGCACACATTTCGACAGTTTTGTCCGGCATTACCTCACCGTGAAGACCGGCGAGATTCCGAACGTAAGTGATGTGTACGAGGCGTTCAAAACCCATGCCCGTTCGCCCGATGCGGCAAAGGCCGGGGTGGAGGCGCTGGTCAAGGATATCCGCAACTTCGCCCGCTACTTCTGCGCCATGGCGCTGGGCACGGAGACCGACGCGGACCTGAAGCATGCTTTCCATGATCTACGCGAGTTGAAGGTGGATGTGGCTTATCCCTTCCTGCTCGAACTCTATCACGACTATGCCGGCGGAATTCTTCCCGCTTCCGATCTTGTGGCGGCAGTGCGATTGATTGAGGCGTATGTGTTCCGCCGCGCTATTTGCGCCATCCCAACCAACTCGATGAACAAGACCTTCGCGACCTTCACGAAGGCGTTGAAAAAGGATCGCTATCTGGAGAGCATCCAAGCCCACTTTCTTCTATTGCCTTCGTACCGCCGCTTCCCAAATGACGAGGACTTTCGTCGCGATTTGCACACCCGCGACCTCTACAACTTTCGCAGCCGCAGCTACTGGCTACGCCGGCTGGAGAACCACGGTCGAAAGGAACGCGTGCCGGTTGACGAATACACCATCGAGCACATCCTTCCGCAGAACGAGAACCTTTCCACCGTATGGAAATCAGCGCTCGGACCGGATTGGGAGCGGGTACGGCAGACTTGGCTGCACACGCTCGGTAACCTCACCCTCACCGCCTACAACTCGGACTACAGCGACAGGTCCTTCAGCGAAAAGCGAGACATGCCCGACAACCCGGAAAAGGGTCTGAAGGTAAGCCCGCTCAAGCTCAATCAGGTCCTCGGTCAACTCGACGAATGGAACGAAGACGCGATCAAGACGCGAGCGGGACGCCTCGCCGATATCGCGCTCAACGTCTGGATCGCGCCCAAGCTGACGCCGGACGTTCTGGCAACCTACCGTCCCAAAGCGACCGTAGCTACCAACTATAGCATCGCCAACCACCCGCAACTGCTCACAACCAAGCTACGCGAGGTGTTCCAGGTGTTCCGCAAAGAGGTGCTCGCCCTCGATCCCTCCGTGACCGAAGAGTTTCTCAAGTACTACGTCGCCTACAAGGCGGAGAACAACTTCGTGGATGTGTACCCGCAAGCGAGCAAGCTGAAGCTGACGATCAACATGCAGTTCCACGAAATCAACGACCCGAAAGGCTTTTGTAAAGACATAAGCCACTGGAGGTACAACGGCGATGTGGAGGTCGGCCTCGCATCGCTTGACGAACTGCCTTACGTGATGGGACTGGTTAGACAGTCGTTCGAGCGCCAAATGGGCTCGGGGAGTGATACGTGATCGCTAACCCGCCGTTCGGCACCAAGGGGGCCAATCAGGCGCCGGAGCGAGAAGACTTCACGATCAGCACCAGCAACAAGCAACTGAATTTCCTGCAACACGTGATGACGATCCTGAAGCCGGGCGGGCGGGCCGCGGTCGTGTTGCCGGACAACTGTCTGTTCGAGGGCAAGGCGGGCGAGGTTTTTTCCATTTTGATGCAGGATTGCAATCTGCACACGATCTTGCGACTGCCGCGCGGCACGTTTACGCCGTACAGCCAAGGTGTGAAGGCCAACGTGATCTTTTTCCAGAAGGGGCTGCCGACCGACCACGTTTGGATTTTCGACGCGCGCAGCAACGTCCCCGGCATCACGAAGAAGGACCGGCCGCTGGATCATGAAAAACACTTCGCCGAGTTCGAGCGTTGCTACGGCCACGACCCCAACGGCCAGTGCAAGCCGAAGCGGAAAGACCTGGGCCAAACCGGCCGCTTCCACGCGAGCGAGATTGCCGAGCGGTCGTACAAGTTGGACATCACCTGGCTGAAGGACGAGTCGCTGGAATCGGGCGACGACCTGCCCGACCCGCAAGACCTCGCCACCGAAGCGATCACAGAACTGGAAGCCATCGTTGGCGACCTGCGCGAAATCGTCGCCCTCATCGAGCAGCAAGAGGGAGCCGAGGTATGAGCGTGCCGCGCCGCATCATCATCATCGCTGGCCCGAACGGAGCGGGTAAGACAACCTTCGCGAAAACGTTTCTTCCCCGTGAAGGAGCTTGTCCTAATTTCATCAACGCGGATCTGATTGCGGCGGGTCTGGCACCGTTCAAGCCCGAGACTGCCGCCGTGCATGCGGGACGATTGATGCTCGCAGAAATGCGCCGCTATTCGGCACTTGGCCAGAGCTTCGCCTTTGAAACGACTCTCAGCGGTCGATCGTACGCGCGGCAGATTGTCGCTTGGCAGGAGGCCGGATACACGGTCGATTTGATCTTCCTGAAACTTCGCTCGGTGAAACTCGCGTTGGCCCGCGTCAAAGCGCGAGTGGCCCAGGGAGGTCACCATGTTCCGGCTATCGTTATTCGACGTCGCTTTCGGCAAGGCTGGCAGAACTTCGAGACGCTGTATCGTCCGCTGGTCAATCATTGGGAACTTTACGACAATTCAGAGACCAGCCCCATCCTGTTCGCCCATGGAGATAACCCATGAATCACAAACCGAAGACAAAGCTCAAACGACCGCCCGCGGCGCTGGCCGCTCTCAAGCGAGCATCCCAGCAGGCCCTTGATTTGGCCCGGCAAACGAAAACTCCTGCCTGGGTCTTGGACGGCGACAAGTTGGTCGATGCGGCAAAGTCCCAGCGAAAGCCACGGAAAAAAAGCGAACATGCGTAACGTTTGCGTACAGCTTGGCATTCTCGCTCTTGAACGCGGTGCTACTGCCTTACCAGCAAAACGATCACAGAACTAGAAGCCATCGTCGGCGATCTGCGCGAAATCGTCGCCTTCATCGAGCAGGAAGAGTGAGTCGATGCCTGAAGCCTTTGGTATGATGAAGTGTGGTTGAGTGTGCTGTTACGTTACGCGACGGAGATGAAATCCATGCCGACGATCACGGTCACCAAAAACCTCGAATCGGAAACACTCCACTTGCCCGAGCTACGTCCATTGGTCGGCCATCGAGTGGAGATCACGGTTCGAGAAGCGGTTGCGTCCAACGAATCCGAACCGGCCAGCCGATCGGCATTCGAGTCGCTAGATGAGATTTGGCAGCGTTGTCGGCAACCGAACTGGGATGGTGAAGACGCTGCTGCCATATCGCCCGATACCTACGAAGTTGCCCGCCGCTTGTTGGATTCACTCCCCGGTGGTTTACCATTGCCTCGCATCTCGGCGGAACCCGACGGCCACTTCAACTTCGAGTGGTATCAAACGCCGCGGCAAATTCTATCAGTCAGTGTCGATCCCAGTGGAACGCTATACTGGGCGGCCTTAATCGGCTCCGAGGATCCGCGCGGCTCATGTCAGTTCGGGGATCGTTTTCCTGAGACGCTTCTCTACTGCATCGGGCAGGTTTACGGATGATTGACCCGAGCCATGTTCCGCCCATCGCCGCCGACGAATTGCTGGCGCGGTTCATCGTCAACAGCAACGAAGTGCGAGCCGATGGCACGGTCCGGCCGCAGTTGTTCTTGCCGTACAAGCGGGTCGAGTTGTCCGTAAACCGGCATCGCGACGCCACGCTCGACGAGACGTGGGCCATTGGCCGGCATATCGCCGAACAGCGCGGCAAGACGTTGCTCGGCCGCGCCGACATCCATGCGAGTGCTTGTCGCATCACGCCATTGGACGTCGTGCCACGGCCGATCCTGCCGATGCCCTGCGTGAGCGAATCGAGCCCCGATTTTGACCGCAGCAATGAACGACCGCTCGCCGAGGTTCGCAAAGGTTATACGCACTTCGCCGATGGCGACGTGCTGTTCGCGAAGATCACACCTTGCATGGAGAACGGGAAAGGAGCGGTTGCGACCGGACTCAAGAATGGACTCGGCTGCGGTACGACGGAACTTCACGTCATTCGGCCCCGCGGCGGCATCGACCCGCATTACGTCTACCGATTCCTGCAACAAGAGTCGGTCAGTCCGGCCGTTGTCGCTTGACCGTTCATATCGGCTCGCGGTCGCCCCACCCGATGATGACCGAGACCGAGTTCGGAGCGAGGTTCGTGAGGGTGACTTGCTCGTTACGATCGTCGGCGCGAACACCGGAGACGTGTGCAGGATTCCCGAGCCGATGGATCAGCATTATGTCTGCCAAAGCGTCGCGTTGATGCGCCCCGTTGTTCTGGAAACCGCGAAGTTCCTCGAATTGTGTCTCAACTCAGCGGACATGGCCTCGCGCAATATCAGAAATGGATTTACGGCGAAGGACGGCCGCATCTCAGCTTTGACCATCTCCGCGAAACGGCCATTTTGCTTCCTTCGCTGTCTGAGCAACAAGAAATCGTGCGTCGAGTCGAAAGGTTGTTTGCGCTGGCGGACCAGATCGAGGCCCGGTTGAGGCAGGCGCAAGCGCAGGCCGACCGCCTCACGCAGTCGCTGTTGGCCAAAGCCTTCCGAGGCGAACTGGTCCCCACCGAAGCCGCCCTGGCCCGCCGCGAGGGCCGCGATTACGAACCGGCGACGGAACTGCTCCAGCGCATCCGCCGCGAACGCGAAGCGAGCGCCGCAGCAAATGGAAACCCAACGAAGCGCACGCGCCGAAAGAAGTCAACCGTATGAACGAACCCGAAAGCGATAATGTACAGCGGTCAAGAACCTTGGGACTCGTTAAGGTGCCCGAAGGATTGATTGAGCATGACCTGGCGGTCTCGGATCGTTACACGACGAGCTGCACGCGATTAATCCTTGGCGGTGCGGCGAGGCGCGTGCTAGCACGCCACGCAGCGAGAGCAGTGTTTCGCCGCTTGTCAAGTGCGTGTCGAGAAATGTTGGCCGAGATTCGCGGCGACGCGCGATACTTTCCGAAGTGCATTTGTTGACGACGCCGCAGAAGTTTATAATGAGGTCATCGAAATCATTGCCGATCATTTTTCATCATCCCTCGATGACCACAAGGAACCACCGCCATGCTGACCGTCAGACCAAAAGTTGCGGAGTTGGCGTTTCAATTATATGGCCGATCGCTGCATCCGGAATTGTTCGAGATTCACAAGTCACGCACGATCGAGCGCGGCGGTTACGAAGCGAAAGTCGACATCACCAGCGCGGGGCACGTTGTGACGTGGCGCTACGAAGGACTGACGCTGACCGAAGTGGCCTGTTCGGCTCAGCACCCGCTGCCGCAGCGCCGGCGGATTCTGTCGTATCGGCTCAAGGGCGAACGCAGCGACCGCATCGAATGCCGCGGCGGCGTGACGTATCAGATGAGTTTTCAATTGGAGCCGGTCGAACCCGAAATCTTCTGGATGTTTCAGCAAGAATTGGCTCACGACGGGGACCGCCAAGGGTTGCTGCACACGTTCGACGCCAGCGGCCGCATGGCGCTGGGGGCGCTCAGCTACATCAACCTAGAAACACGCAACCGCAGCGTGCTGGTGCAGGCTTTTCACACGTTTCCGGACGACTACGCGATCGTCAAAAGCCAGTCGCTGTTCGAGCTGCCGTAGCCGTCGTCGTGCGAAAGTAGGACGGATTGCCAATCCGTCCGCTCTTAAACAGATGAACAAAACAAACAGCCGGGAAGGGACGGATTGGCAATCCGTCCTACAATAACGCACGCGACTGGCGGAGATTTCGATGCGGCCAGTTATCCCAGAAGTTGCATGGAGCCGCGTATCGCCGCGTTGACCGGTTGCGGTTGTTCGAGCGGCGCCATGTGACCGGCGTCGGCGATTTCGATGAACTGAGCGCGCGGCATCGCGGCGGCGATGGTTCGCATTTCTTCGACGCGCGAGATAACGTCGTGCCGTCCACAGATCACCAGCGCCGGGACGTCGATCGAGGGCAGGGCCGCGGTCATGTCTTCGCGGCGCGCCATGCCGACGAGTGCCGCCGCGATGCCGGCCGGGTTTGTCGACAGCATGACTCGCCGCGTGGCTTCGACAATCTCCGGCTGATTTTGCAGCGTCGTGTCGGCAAATAACTTCGATTGCATCATATCCGCGACGATCTGTGAGCCTTCGGTCAGCACGCGCTCGGCGAGTTCATTTCGCGTTTGGGCCATTTCCGGCGAGTCGGCAATGGCCCGCGTGTCGCAGAGAATCAGGTTTTGAAGCCGGGACGCATGCCGCCGCCGGAATTGCCAGGCGCCATATCCGCCCATCGACAGGCCGCAAAATGTGACCGGCTCGCTCACGTGGCGTACGTCGAGCAGCGCCGCCAGAGCG
>JBGTKH010000247.1:0-5969 GCA_041744735.1 Pirellulaceae bacterium
CCCCGCTCGCCCTGGACTTGGCCGTCCTCATCAAACACGCCCCCGGCGACGACATCCAAAACTTCAGCTTCTTCTTCGGCGTCAACCGGTAAACGTGCTAAAACGCGCGAATCTCACCCGTCTCCTCAAATTCGAACGGCAGCTTCTGAAGTCGGGCTGAAATGGCCGCTTTCGTTTCGGACGTTGCGCCGTCCGTGTAGATTTTAATGCAGATCTGTCCACCTTGATCGCACCCAAGCGCGGTCCCAACAATACCCTCTTGTTGAAGGAGCCAGCCCTCACGATTCTCAAGTTCGGTCGCCAATTGTTTTTCTGTATACGACATGATAATCCTCCGCCACAAGCGTTTGTAACCGCCTAGTTGAAACATAATGCGGCCAACGTCTTCGGGTCAAGGCGGCGATTGTCAGAACACGATCGAAACGCCGAACGCGGCCAGCACTTGGCGGATGTCGTTGCAGAATGTCCGATTGGCCACCGCGTTTCCGGCAAACAGCAGGCCGACTGGTTGATTCGTGGGAGACGTCGTAACGAGGGAACCGGAATCGCCGCGATCACTGAAGGGGCCACCGGCACCGGTGACGCCAAACTGACCTCGGAACCGCGCAACGCCGCCAAGCGGTGCGTAGCTGACATCCACAGTTGCGTTAATGGCGTTGATGTTGCCCAACCTGTGCTGAGTCGTTCGACCGCTCTTTTGCACGCGCTGCAACAGTGCTGGCGCCACCACGGGGGGACGAAAACTCTGACGCACTCCCGAACCACGTAGCACGCGGCGGTCCACAAGTTGTGGTGACGTGCGCGCAATGGCTCCGTCGACCAAGTTCGTGGCCCCACCGAAAACAATGGGGACAAACTGTGTGAGCCGAGCGATAATGTCGTTGGGACAAACGCCGCCGTCCAGCCTTCCTGGTTGTGGTATCCCTTCGCCGATGGGACTCTGATTGACCAATGCGATCACGTGATTGTTACTCAGCAGGAACAACTGGTTTTGACGCGTAACAAGACAGCCCAAGGTACCGGCCATGACCATGCGACAGTTGCCGATCGAGACACCGCACGGAGCGGGCCGATGGCGACGCCGAAAATCCGGACCGGTGGCATACAACTCGCCGGTTTGCTGAACGTCGGTCGAAAGGCCCCCAACGGATGCCGGTACAAGCGACGCCGAAGAAATCTCGTTGGGTTTGAGTTTATCTTTCACATAGACCACGAGGCATGCCTCGTCGACAGGCGCGCCGCCCACTTCTTTGTTACCGAGCGCCACACCGACGATGTTGCCGAATCCTGCGGCCGCGTCGTCAGCAGCCGCAAACGCCCTATCGCCGGGTTCGATCATGAGTTGCTTCTCTAGCTCGTCTCGAGCTTGAAGCAGCGACTTTGCCTGGTCTTCGCTTTCCGCGATACCTCCGAAGGATTCGAGTGTGGCCTCAGCCGCTTCGCTCGCAGGTTGCTGCATTACGTCAAACTCCTCAAATATTTCCTGGCCTTGTTTAGGATCATAGTCTTCAAATTCAGCCATGGTCGGTCTCCTAATTTGCTGGGACTATCACACACATGTCTCATAGTATCCCATCAGAAACTCGAAGCTACGGAAGCCCCGGTGAAGACGACCGGAATAATCCTTACTCCGTTGCAGCGCAGTCGTTAGAGTAGAGAGTGTTTCATCCCTGATTGCCGTTCGAGCCTGTTGACGCGACCCGTTCCCATGTGACGCCTTCGCCCGTCCCGTCGCCGTGGAAGTGGATGAGTTCGTTTGTCTGCTTGCGGTTCAAGCACTTGATAGTATCGCTCAGCCGGCGTTTGGGATCCTGCTCTGGCTGAGGCGGCAGCGGGTCATCGATCCGCACGGGCCAATCTTCTTCCTGAAATGCACTCAGGACGTGTTCCTGATTCACCGCGTGCCATTTAAACCGCTTCACGATCTTGCCATCCACACGCAACTCACGAACTTCCGCATCCCAATGTGGCGCGGGAATCTGCTCCGCGTGAGTGTTTCGCTCGCTGGGACCGTTCACATCGACAACCGATAGCGTTTGACATTCAATGACATGCCGAGCCTTCGAGACTCCGGCCGCAGTAAGTACAAAGCACGTCCGTCTATTGAATGTCAGGTCGCCCATAGGTCGAAATTCGCGCCCATTGACGCCGGGCACGGTGATTTCACGCGCGTGCTCGACATATCCCTTTCGCACAAGCCAGCGCAGGTCGGTTGCATTCAAACCAAGTTTACGGAGATATCGAATGGCGACTGCAAACTCCCAGCGGTCGCTTCCTGTGTCTTCCGCGTAGTCGAATGCTTCCAGCAAAGCAACGAATGCTGACTTGAGCTTTGAAGAGATTCGCTCGTGTTTCTGATTCACGTTTGAACTGCTCGTCATGATGTGCCCCTCCTGCACTGACTGCTTTTGGGCGGCGTCCGTGCACGTGCCGACAACACTCCCTAACCGCCGGTCACTCGAATGAGTTGTTTCTACACCCAAGTGTTCTTGATTTCAAGACTACGTGCGACTCCTTTTTCATTTCGCTTCATTTAGTATTCATGGCTCCAGTCCCAGGCTTCTCTCATAGGCGCGCCGTTGTGGTTCCACTCCCCGATCAATCGTAATTGCTCGCCAACGAGCTGCAGCCGCTCGCAGGGCATCGGTGGCCAGCTCGTCTTCGGCAACAACTTGATGAACAGCGTTGTCAAGCGCGGCAAGGTATGCGTGACGGCCGGGGATGCGGATTGAGAAGAGCCACACCGAACAGTCTTGGCTCTGCGCGACAACCTCGGCGTATTGAGTGGCGGCGGTTGAGTCGAGCGAATCGTCGACCCAGGTTCGCGGCGCGGCCAGATGAGTTGTGCGATAGAGGGTTGTCTCGCGGCTGTGCGGCGCGATGTCGCTGCTCCATTCACTGCCCGACAGCCACACCAGCACGTTCAGCGCCGCACGAGAATCGCGGGCCTCTTTGGTCGCCGAACCCAACCGGCCGGTGCTGCTCAACAGCGGGACCGACAATCGCTCTTCCGCGCGGCGCGGTTCCCATTTGCCGTCGAAGGCGTTGCAGACTTCCAGCGAGCCGGGCAGCGGCGCAATTCCCGTCGGAACTTTTGCGGCGGATTGCGAATCGCCTGATTCCGCTTTCGCGCCACTGGGCCACGTCAAAGCCATCGCACAATGTCCGGCGAGAAACTCGCGGCGCACATCGTGCGGTGAGAAGCCTTTGATTTCCGGCAAGCGATGAATGGCCTCGGGCGGACCGTGTTTCGCGGCGGCGGCCAGTTGCTCCAACGCCTTCACAAACGGCGGACCGTCGATCAGCGGGGCCATCGTGTTGTAGTTGAACAGCGTCGAGTAGCGGCTGCGATGACGCGCGTACGCGGCGGCACGAGCCAAGAGCACTTGTCCGGCCCAGCCTTGGCCAAGCGGTTCCGCCGTACCGTACCACGGCGCGTCGGCGGGCGGCGCGAGGTCGCCTAACTCGTTGCGATCGGCCAAACGCGCGGCCAACGATTCGTACTCATCCCAAGTCTCCGGCGGCTGAAGCCCCAGCCGCTCGAAGATGTCCGCGCGATACAACAGCGTCAGTTGCGGCGAGCCGAACGGCACCGCGTAGGTCTGTTTGCCCCACGTCGCCTCGTGCAGCCGGACCAGTTCAAGGATTTCTCGACGAGCCAACTGCGGTCCGTTCAGCACGTCGTCCGGCACCGGCACGATCAACTGCCGCTCGGCCAATTCACCGATCAGCGCGGCGGGATAGATGACTGCATCGGCGCCGAGTCGCCCCTCCGCGGCAACGAGTTTCTCCGAGGTCGTTTGTTCAATTTTAATTTCCCCTTCCGCGCGGGCTCGCCACTGGCGCTCGATCACTTCAGCTAATTCGGGATCATCAACGACCAGCACACGGACTGGTTCATTGGATGTCGGTGCCGGATCGCGATCGCTTTCCACAGGCGTCGACGGATTGGGGCAGCCGCATAAGACAAGCGACAGCGCCGCAGCAACGAATAACGCCGCGGGTCGGCAAAGCGTGTTTCGGGCCGGTTGTGAGCGTGCGTGGATCGGCGCGTGCGGCATACGGTGGTGGTACGGAGCGAAGTGCCCGGCAGTTCAGCGGGCATCGTAGACTGGCCGCGGCGTATCGGTCAATCACCCTGCACGGCGCGCCGCGCGGGCCGTAGAGCGGTTGCGGGATTGTTCGTCGCAAGACTAGAATTCTCGGCAACGCGATTCGTTCAGCAGCGTACGCCACGGAGGCCGCTGACAAAGGTAGTCACGAGGAAAGGACCTTCATGAGTTTTTTTCTAGGCATCGACATCGGCACGTCGGCGACCAAAACGTTGTTGATCGACGAGCAAGGAAAAATCCTTGCCGAGGCCAGCCAGTCGTACCCGCTGTATCACCCCAAGCCGCTCTGGAGCGAACAGGACCCGGAGGACTGGTGGCAGGCGACGGTGAAGAGCGTGCGGGCCGTGGTCAAGAAAGCCAAGGTCAAAGCGGCCGACGTCAAATCGATCGGACTGTCCGGCCAAATGCACGGCTCGGTGTTTCTGGACAAGAAGGGGCAGGTGATTCGCAAGGCGCTGTTGTGGAACGATCAGCGAACCGCGGCCGAGTGCGAAGAGATCGAACGCCGCGCCGGCGGCCGCGCCGAACTGATCAAGATGGTCGCCAACCCCGCACTGACCGGCTTCACCGCGCCGAAGATTCTCTGGCTGCGAAACCACGAGCCAAAACACTTCGACAAGACGGTGAAGATTCTGCTGCCCAAAGACGACGTCCGCCGCCGCATGACGGGCGAATTCGCTACGGATGTCAGCGACGCCAGCGGCATGTTGCTGTTGGACGTTGCGAAGCGCAACTGGTCGAGAGAGTTGCTGTCGAAGTTAGAGTTGGACGTGGGCTTGTTCGCGAAATGCTACGAGTCAGAGGAAGTCACCGGCAAGCTGACGGCCGACGCGGCGAAGGCGATGGGCCTCACGACTGAATGTGTGGTCGTGGGTGGCGCCGGCGATTGTGCAGCGAACGGAGTCGGCACGGGCGTGGTGAAGACGGGCGTGCTGTCGACGTCAATCGGCACGTCGGGCATCATGTTCGTACACAGCGACAAGGTCGAGATCGATCCGTTGGGCCGGCTGCACACGTTTTGTCACGCAGTGCACGGCAAGTGGCACATGATGGGCGTTAGCTTGACCGGCGGCGGGGCGCTCGATTGGTTCACCAAACGGCTCTGTTCCGAAATCGGCAACGGCAAACCAAAGGCGAATCCGTTCGACGTGCTGAACAAAGAGGCCGCCGAAGTGCCGCCGGGCTGCGAGGGACTGTTCTTCCTGCCGTATCTGGCCGGCGAACGCACGCCGCACGCTGACCCCGACGCTCGCGGCTGCTTCATCGGCCTGACGCTGAAGCACGCTCGCGGCCACATGGCCCGCGCGATCATGGAGGGCGTGGCGTACGCGATGCGCGACAGCCTGTCGATCATCCACGAGATGGGTGTGCCGGTGCGGCAAATCCGCGCGTCGGGCGGCGGCTCGAAGAGCCCGCTGTGGCGGCAAATTCAAGCCGACGCATTCGGCCAGAAGGCGGTCACGATCAACGCCGAACAAGGTCCGGCCTACGGCGTCGCACTGCTGGCTGCCGTCGGTGCCGGCGCGTTCAAGAGTGTAGAAGAAGCCTGCGCCGCCACGATTCGCGTCGTCAGCGAAACGCCTGTGAACAAAAAGGCCAAGCAAGTTTACGACCAAGCGTTTCCAATTTATCAAGACCTATACCGGTCGCTGAAGGCGGACTTTAAGAAGATTGCCAAGTTGCCGCATTGACGACGCCGGTCAGTTGTCAGTTGTCAGTTGTCAGTTGTCAGTTGTCAGTTGTCATTGGTCATTGGTCATTGGTCATTGGTCATTGGTCATTTCGCCCACTCTGCGTCTCCGCGCCTCTGCGAGAGCCTTCTTGATAGCGCACAAAGAAAGCGGGGCCCGAAGTTCG
>JBGTKH010000248.1:0-28185 GCA_041744735.1 Pirellulaceae bacterium
GTCCGCGAAGCCCCAGTGCGTCGCAAGCTGGGGCTTCGCGGACTCAGCCCCAGCCACCCCATCGATGCGACTATGGAAGAATTGTAGCGTCCGTCGTTGCCACGTGCATTGCGTGGAAACGAAAAAAGGGGTCGGGACTCATTTTCAGTTTTGGCAGCAACCTTTGAGCAAACGCGTTGCCCCATGCTGCCAAAATTGAAAATGACTCCCGACCCCGTTATCGGAGAACTTCCGACGTCCCAAGCTATCCCGCCAGCCGCGTGATGCGGTTGACCGGCATGATGGCTTCGGATTCGCTCGGCTGGTAGCGGAACTGCATCAGATACGCGTCTTCCGTGGTGTCGTCGTAGAAGTCGCGGAGCACTGACACGGCGCGAAAACCGGCGCGGCGGAAGAAGAGCTGCGCCGAGAGATTCGTCTCGCGGACTTCCAACAAAATGCGGTTGCGGCGTTGATGCGAGAGTTTGCCGATCAGTTTCTGGACCATCGATTCGCCGATGCCACGGCGGCGAAAGTCGGGATGCACGGCGAAATTCAAAATGTGCAATTGGTTCTTGTGCAACTCGTAAATCATGAAGCCCACCACGCGCTCGTCGTATTCGGCCACCATGCCGATACAGTTGCGTTGGCGCAGGCAGCGGATGAAATCCTCTTCCGACCACGGGAACTCGAAACTGCCGGTTTCAATTTCCAGCACCTCCGGCATGTCGCGCCGAATCATCCAGCGAATGTGCACGCAAACCTGTTGTTTCCCCTGGGGACTCATAGCGGACTCCTTCCTCTTTTTTCCCCGCGACCCGGCCGCTTGACTCTTCCTGGTCAAGCCCCGCGCTCGCACTGGCGATGCCGCAGAAGGGTCGAATGAAGACGCATCGGACAAGTGCGGCAAGGTACCAAACAAGAACTTCTCTGCCAAGATGAACTTGGCTTGATCGGGGAAGACCGGGGCAGACAAAGCGCGCAAGTGGATCCCTGACGGGCAAAACGCTAGCGTTGACGGCGTTGCGGGGACTGAGCTTGTTTGGCCTCCCGTTTTGTGGTAACCCTCCCGCGCTTGTCGCCGCGCAATGTGCTGCTGGCAACCGAATCGAGTGGTCGCTCGGAGTCGACTTCATGCGCGTCTTATACGACGGGATCATTTACAGCCATCAAGTCGCGGGAGGCATCAATCGCTACTTTGCGAACATCATTGGGTACCTGCCAGCCAGCATCACGCCGATTTTGACAGCTTCGCAGCGGTCCGAAGTCAACTATCCGCAGCACGCGAACTTGGAACTGTATCTTTTGCCGCAGCCGTCGTCTTTTGGAAGGCTGCGGTGGTTCAAGAGCCTTCAGCAGCGGCGATTCTTTCGTTGGGCATCGCGACGGGCGCGGCCTGACGTTGTGCATCCGACATATTATGATTGCCTCACGCGCCGAAACTTTTCGTCGTTTAACCGGCCCGTTGTGTTGACGGTACACGACTTTGTTCACGAACGTTTTCCTGAGACGCTCGACCCACAGGGCAAGCACGCGGCGCTGAAACGGGAAGCAATTGACTCGGCCGACGCCATCATCTGCGTTTCAGAAAACACGAAACGCGACTTGCTCGAGTACCATGATGTCGACGAGCAAAAGGTTTCCGTTATCTATTTGGCTTCACAGATTTCGCCCCGTGAGCATCCGTCAGCGCTGCCCCAATCACAACGCCCCTATTACTTGTATGTCGGCAGCCGTGCGACTTACAAAAACTTTGACGGTTTATTGCGCGCTATGCGGCACGTGGCACGCAGATATCCCGACATGCAGCTTGTGACGGTGGGCCCGCCGTTCAGCGCGCAGGAACAGGTGCAGATCGGCGACTTGCATTTGAACGATCACGTGGTCAACGTCGGCTATGCAGCAGACGATCGGCTGGCCCAGCTATACGGGTCGGCGATGGCGCTGGTGTATCCGTCGCTCTACGAAGGTTTCGGGATTCCGCCGTTGGAGGCCATGAGTTGCGGCGCCCCCGTCGTTGCGTCCGCAAATTCCAGCATCCCAGAAGTTGTTGGAAATGCCGCGCTGCTGTTTGATCCAATGCGCCAAGATGATCTGACGGACATCTTGCTGGATTTTCCGCAGAACGATCAGCTTCGCCGCACACTGGTCGCTCGCGGTTATCAGCGGGCGAAACAGTTTAGCTGGAGCCGGACCGCGCAGCAGACATTGGACGTTTATCAATCGTTAGTCGATACAGTACCCTCGGTTCGTCGCGCTGGTCCGCAACGAATGGCTGGCTAAGTACGTTGTATTTGGGATACTGCTCCTCGCTGTGATTGCAGGTTTCGCGTTATTCCCGCGATAGGGTCGCCTGACACTGCCTGACAACTGCCACGCTTGGTTGTGAAACCATTTGCTGGATTCGTAGGATGGACGCCCTCGTCCGTCCGATGTCTCACCCGGATTCCTGGTCGGACGAGGGCGTCCAACCTACAAACCGTATCACCACCCCACGCTTGACACGGGAGTTGGCGGCAGGTTAGATAAATTTCGTGAACCCGTTCGGGTGTCGATCTGGAGCTGCATCCCATCTCTAGTTCATCTGCTTCATAGCGCACCGAGTTTGCAGATCGGATGAGGTCCTATGTGTAACAGACGTGGCTTTACGCTGGTCGAGTTGCTGGTGGTGATTGCGATTATCGGCATCCTTGTGGCGTTGCTCTTGCCGGCGGTGCAGGCGGCGCGGGAGGCGGCGCGGCGCACTCAGTGCGTGAACAACGAAAAGCAACTCGCGCTGGGACTGCACAACTTCCACGATAATTTTCGTGCGTTTCCCAAGCACGTTTCACCGGGCGGGGCCACGGGCGTCAGTTGGATCTCGCTGATCCTGCCGTTCATTGAACAGCATGCCATCGCTGACCAAATCCTGCCGAACGCTGCGGGGTACGCGGCGGGCCAGAATGCGAATCGAGTCGCGGGCAAGCACCAAATTTCCACGCTGCTCTGCCCCAGTTGCAACGACAAACGATCAAGCAGCGCGATCGACGACATCACCGGGTTCGGCAATGCCAACACGACGCACTACGTGGGCAACATGGGGCCGATTGGCAATCTCCCGGGCGGCGGCACGTACAACTTTAATCCGTCCACGCAAGGCTTGATCGCATGCGACGGTGTGCTGATGCTGCATCCACTAGTGGTAACGTCGAATCCTGCGAGTCCCACGTCGATCACGATGGCAGAAATCACCGACGGCACCAGCAACACGTTGATGCTGTTCGAATGTGGGTGGAAAGGGATGGAGGTGTCTCCGGGTTCGTATCGTTCCTGGGTCCGCGGCACTTCCTGGAACGGCGACTCAGCGACCGCCAAGAATGTGCAGAACGCCATGAACACCGTGAAGTACAACGGCGGCGGCAACTTCAACAGCATCAGCATGGGCAGCAATCATCCTCAAGGATGCAACGTCTGCCTGGCTGACGGCAGCGTCAGGTTTTTGAGCAAGACCATCGACCTGAACCGCGTGTTGCTGCCGCTGGCCAGCCGCGGAGGCGGGGAAGCCGTCGCGGTCCCCTAGTGCTTTGTCAAAGCGTAGTTTTAGGGTTGGCCAACTTCGTGGCGTAAGCTTCCAGCTTGCGTTTCTGGGATGAAATCGGATTGGCAAGCAGGATGCTTACCCCACTTTTTAACTTTGACGAAGCACTAGATTTGCGGTCAACATGATCGGCGATCGCGATTCGCATCACGTTCGAGCATCATCACGACGCAGTTACCCGGCGGATGAAACTGCACGCGCGTCATGAAATGCCGCATCAGCAACAAGCCCCGGCCGGGACATAGCCGTTCCAAATTCTCCGGGGTTGTTGGATCGGGAATTTGATCCGCGGCGAAACCTGGACCCTGGTCTCGAATGCGGACCCAAACTTTCTCTTTCGTAACGACGAAGGAGATCCGCAACTTCTTGGCCGGATTCGATTCGTTGCCGTGCCGCAGCGCGTTGGAGAGCGCCTCGCCCAAGGCAACCTCCACGGCCACAATGTCTCGGTCGCTGTATGCAAAGTCACTCAAGCAGGCGACGATCTGCTGGGCGACTTGCGCGGCCCGCTGCGGCAGACTGGCCACGACATACGTGCCACGCTGTGCTTCGTCGGTGATTTGACGGTTTGCCCCATGCATTTCGCTTGCGGCCCCGGCACACCCCATGTGTGTCATGCTCATCGTGAATCCTCCATAAAAAGTTGCTCATAAACCGATATGCGTATTAGTTCTGTGGGGAGTTGGCCGCTGCCCCAAACTCCGCTTCGATCCTAGCGGGCCGGTCGGATCGAACCTGGCACCGCGCCAATTGATACTCCATGCCGCCGATCATGGCCGCTGGGTTGGCAAAGTACAGCGACAACAGATCGTCGTCCTTCGACGGCAAGACACCGCTGCGCCGCACGGTGGCGGAGATCAGCAGCACGTAAAAATCGTCGCCATCCGGCGGTGTGCGAACCTCCACGGAGAATTGGCCGTTGCTTCCCGCGCGGGCGACAGTCAGTCCCTCGGCCAACGTCTGCGAAACTTCCTTCATTTCGAACAGTTGCCCTGATGAGACGCCGTACTTGCGCGGCGGAACAAAGCCCGCCGCCCACACCACGACAATGGTTCCGCGGCCATCCAGTATCACGCCGCGATCGCGAGAGGACACCGTCCCTTCCACCTTCCCTGCGGCGGACTGCGAACCTGCATACGACGCATAGCCGCGCGGCAGTTTGGGACCGGCGAAGAACAGTTGATAGGTGTACCAAGTGATTCCCAGCAGCAACAGCAGCGCCGCGATCGTGCCACCGATGAGCGTGGCGGGCGACTTCTCGCGCAATTGCGCGGCAAGCACATTCCACTGACTCGGTCGAATGGCATGCTTCGCCTTGTACTGTGCGGCCGTTTCGATTCTGACTTTCTCCCACTCGTCGAACACGCCCAAATCGAGCAGCGCCTCTTTGGCCGATGGATACACGGGAATGATGCGTTTGAAGTGCGCCACCTCGAAGGCTTGCTTCAAGTTGCCACCCAAACAGCACACACAAACCCGCAGCTTTTGCTTCGCCGCGTGTTTGCGCACCGCGGCCAGCATTCCCAGAAACTGTGAGGTTACATGCAGCGTCAACTGAGAACAGTCAAACAGCACGCCCGATTCCGCCCCGGGAAGCTGCTCGAGCACCTGATCTTTCATGTCTTCGAGCACAAACTCGTGCATGACGCTTTTGACAAGAATCCTGACGACCAACACCCCGTGATCGATGTGCAGGGTCATCGTATCGGTCTGGGCAACGGCTTCCATTTCCGGACTCCTTATAATGAGTTTACATTGCTTCCACTAAATCCGACTCCAGCCATGCTCCGCGCCAGAAGAATCGCAATAGTCCGTGCAGATACATTCCGCCGCCAACACACCACAGACGCTGCACGGATTGTCCTTGATACTCACTCTTCAGGGCAGCCAACGAGCGTTCGACGTCCTTGACCAGCTTCATCAATTCCGGTTCCAGCGCGCCATAGAATTGATTGATGCGCGGGGCATTCAGCGGGTTTCGCTTTAGCCTTTCCGCCGGGGCGAAGGATAAGTTGTATTCTTTGATCAGCGCCCGCACAAAATCGTTCCCGCCCAAACCGAAACTGCGGAACCAGACGGAAGTCGGCGAACTGACGACGATGTTCGTGGCCTCGCTGCCGACGTCCATCAAAACCACCGGGGGCAGCGCGTCCGCAGCCCGGTCATTGGCGTCGCCGTCGCCATCCCGTTCAGCCGTGATGAAAAACTCGCGCACAGCGAAATTGTGAAGCGCTAAACAGTCACTCTGTAAGACATCTACCTGCATATCCACGCCTTTAAAAGGCGCCAGATGATCGTCGACGAAGTCGTGCTTTGCGGCTATTAGCATCACCTGATGTGGATGATATGATTCAGCGCTATTGGCATTATCTGCATCCGATGGTTCATCCAAGATCTGATAATCCCAGGTAAGCTCTCCCAGGGGGAACGGAATCTGGTGGCCGACCTCATGTTTGATCAGGTCTTCAAGCTTCTTCTGATGTACGCGCGGCACTTCGAAGAACCGCCCCAGCAGTTTTGCGCCGGCGATGGATACGCAGACTTGGTCCGCCGCCATGTCATTGCGATCCATGAACGTTTTAAGCGTTTCCTGAATCAGCGGCGTCCGCTCGAAGCCCACGTCCGGTTGTCCGATCAGCTTTTGGTGTTCCACGAAGTCGCAGGCCAGCACCTGGACTCGGCCATCCTTCGGGTCGTACGACAGCTTGACCGCTTTCAGCGACGATCCGCCCACATCCAAACCCCAGGCCGTTTTCGCAAGGGGCTTGCGGCGGCCGAGCGTGAACTGGGGCAGAAAACTCTTCTTCGTTTCCGTGGGCATCAAGTTCACATTGACGTGTGCCAGTCCGACTCCCTGCAGGGCCAAACCCATGGCGACGCAGAAGCGGCCGGGATGCTCGCGCAGTAGTTCGCGGCGCACCGCCTCATCGGCGTCGAACTGGGCCGCGCCGCCCAACCAGTCGATCGTGCAACCGAGCAAGCTGGCCTGTGGCTGCGCGGCCCACGGGACGGCGGCGGCGCGCGGGTCTTTCAATTGCGCCTTCAAACGCTGTTGAAGCTGCTCGAAATGTCGGCCGGCCAGAGCATTGTTTGGGTCGAGTTTGAGCAGCCGCTCGGCGACTCCCAGCAATGTTTCGTCCACGATCGGCTCGGTGCGCAAATCGCTCATCAGCCACGCCAACTCGGTGACGTGACTGATCAGCTCCTCGCTGTCTGCCGTGCGCGCGACGGCCGGAATCTTGCGGAGCAGTTCGAGTGACTGTGCGTATTGCGACTGAGCCAACCGCTTTTTGGCCGCCTCTTCCAGTCGCTGCCGAAGTTGCTCGGAAAGTTCCCGCGCTTGCTTGTTGTTCGGCTGTAAGGTCAGCAAGCGATCCAATCGCGGAGCCAGCTCCAGCCAGCGCTTGGCCTGTAATGCTTCGCGGATCTCACCAGCCAGCGACAGCACCTCGCGGCGTTTGGCGTGCGCCGACTCCAGAACCTGCACGAGTTCCTGGCTGCGCAGCGCCTGTGGGACAGCGTCGAGTATGCCAATCGCCCTTTCGTAGGCATGAGCCGTCAGACACTGCCGCGCCGTCTCCGTTGCGGTGTCGGCCCGAGCCCGTTGCTGATCGCGGGCAGCCAGTACTGTCTTGAGTTGATTAGAAGCCTGCTGAACCAGCGACTTAAGCCGCACTTGCTTGTTCGTCGCCAGCGGCCGTAAGAGCATAATTGCATCATCGTACTGATGCTGTTGTTCCAACTCGGCGGCCCTGGCCAGATCGTGCTGAAACTGTTCGATGCGGTCTTTAGTGGCGGCGGCCACGTGGTGCCCGCAATGTCCGCAATAGGTTTCGCTGCTGGCATGCAGCGTGCCACAGCTTTCACAAGATTCCCACAACGGCTGCCCGCATTGCACGCAGAACTTGCGGTCCCGGGCATTGTCGGATTCACAGTGACCGCAAGAGATCGCTCCAGCCACCGGTTTGCTGTTGTCGCCGTCTTGGTGCGCGTGCGGCGGCGCCGCCGGCTGACAGCGTGTGGCCCCGTTTCGTGAGTGTCCATCTCGGCTCATTAGGTTTGCGTGCATTAAAACTCCAACTTTGCTTTCTTTGGCAGCCATTGCTGAATTGCCTGAACTTTTTCCCGTTCGGTTCCCGCAGCCAACTGCGCACCTTGTTCCTCGCCGAGTATCACGCGGTAGGCATCGGCGAGTTGTTTGGCCGTGATCAGATTCTGGGTCCGATAAAAGCGCACTTCGGCCAGCGCCGGCAGCGGGTTCTCGTGCCGCGGATGGCGCAACGCGGCAATCCGGCCAGCCACGTTTTCGGAAGATATCCCCACGGGAATCGACGTCACGGACAGGTGCTGGTCCAAGTACTCAGACATCTTATCGACGACATCCATCACCGGATCGTCTTGCAACGGATCACGCCGCGCCAGCTCGACGCGGATATTATTCAACGGCGGCGTCGAGTACAGAACCTCCTGACTCCGCATATCCTTGAAGACGATTGTCGTAGTATTGTAAGGTTGATTGTTCCGCACAGTTTTTACCTGGACGTCGAAGGTCACTAAGACATCCACGCCTTCGCGCTGCGCCAAATGTTCAAGCACGCGGTCAGAGCCCACGCCAAGATATATTACGCCGCGCGATAACAGGACAACTTCTCCCGGTCCAAGTGCGGATGAGCTACGGGGTTGATATGCGGCGGGTCGTTGGTTGTCCGTTTCAGATAGAGCCGTCAGGAACTCGCCTGACTGTCCGTTGCTGACCAGGTCTTGCAGGTTTTCAAACAGTCGATCTCCAAGTTCGCCCGTATAAGTACGTAACGGCTGAGCTTCCGGCTTCAGTGCCACAAGCTGTGTTGAAGACGTCTTGGCAATCGGATTCGGATCCTTACTGAGATCCGACGGCCCGGTATAAGCCACGCCGATGCCCCATCTCACGGCGACGACAGGACGTTTGAGTCCGCTGACCCATTTCATCCGATACTTCCAGGGATCGTCCTGACTGCTCACCATTACGGCGGCATAATATAGTCGCAACGCATCCTGTTCACATCCGGCAAGCATGGCCTGTTCTAAAGCATCGAGCAGCTTGGCAACATGACTGCTAATTGTGTTTGGCGCCGCAGGCGCAATACCGGTTACTGAATTTGGCGACTGGTTTACGCGGGTCGCCGTCAATTGGCCTGCAGCCGCGGCCGGTATGACGACCGGCGACGGGGCAGGAAACCTTACGATCGGCTTGGCCGCCAGTTGTTCGATCAGGTTCGTATCAACCTCGGTCGAAGGCGGCTGAGTGATTTGGGCGGCGGGAATTGACTCATAACCCGCGGGTGAAATTAGCGCAAGCAAATGCTCGTCGGAAATATTTGGCGGAATACGCCGCACGCCCGTTGCGTCCCCAAACAGTACGTAACAGCAGTCCTTGTGTCGGTTGAACAACGCCTGCTGCACCGATTCACGCGTGAGTACGTAGTCGTCAGGAGCAGTCCACGGAACAGCGTAGGCATCGTCGATCTGCACAACTAAAATCGTGTTTCCCAGTCCGTCCGGAAAGTCGTCGGCCCCGGGACCTTTCCGCGACGCATACGCTGTATCCTCGCCGGTAATCAGAACGAACGTGGTCTTGCCGTCGGTGTGACTAAGAGATTTGAACTCGTCAGGGATCCGGACGAGCAGCTTCTTATTCGCCGGATGCGACCAGGGCTCGTCCTTTTCCACGATCAGGTCCGATCGACCAAGAAAAGGCAGCAGCGCGACACGCCAACTGAGTTGCCCAGCGTAAAAGGAACTGCTCGGATAGGTCTTATACTGCTGTCGAAACTTTTCCAGAGCTGCGCCAATTCGCGTCAATTGATCGACAGCAAGTTTACGGTGCTCCGTTTCGGTCAGTTCGGACGCAGGCTTTTGCGGCACGCTCCAAGCGGATGATGCGCGGTTCGCTGTCGTTGGAGAACTGCCACTTGCCATTGGTACCGAAGCTACAACCGGCGCGGAACTCGGGACGGATGCTCCCGCGGGTGTATTCGCCTCGCCAACTGCAACAGAAGCCGCAGTTGCCGCGGATTCCGATTCCTCTGGCTCAGGCGAGCGGGGCTTTGGCAAATACGCATTGCCACTTCCGCAACCTCCGCAACCGGCTGTGAAAACGCTCAACGTCAGCACTACGGCCAAAGATCGCATCGCAAAGGCTCCTCAACAGTGGCGCGACTCAAAAAAAAACACAAAGACTCCTTGCGGCTCAGGCGAGCCGCAAGGAGGATATCGAACTATGAGTGACAACGAATCTTCAGTGACAAAGTCAACTCGCAATTCCTTCAACCGAAGGACTTAGTCGAGCTTACCCTTGAACACCTGCTTCTCGACGAAGACACCGCTGAAGATTTGCTCAGGCGGCAACTCCACTTGGTTGTCTCGGTAGCCAACTGCGTCTAATGCTGCCGGCGTGGCGTCCTTGTCGATATTGAAGCCCGGATTCAGGTAACCGTCGCCGTTCAAGTCCTTGAAAGTCCGAATGCTGCCGTCGGCAAACAGGACGTTGCACTTTCCAGCGTGCGCCGGCGCCATGTCGCGGTAGTCCTGCAGGTGATTAGCCCGATTGCCCGTTAAAGCCAAACCGGCAGTTGGCGGCTGCTCCTGGGCGTAGACACTATAGGTCACGGTGGTGCCACTGACGGTGATGATCGGTTCCGCACTGAGTGCATCCCATTTTTTTACTGCCCAGTCGGTCCAGACCGCTGTTGGGTCGTTCTTGACGGGGCCGTCGTTGTAGGACTCACAGGTCCGGTCACCCTGGACACCATATTTCGCCAAATCCATTTTTAGGGCAGCCTCGTTGGTATCTCCCACGTTGGAATCAAACATTAAGGGGACAATCGACGAGGGATGATAGCTGGACTCTACAACTTGTCGCGAAATCGGTCCTTTCGTGCCGCTCAGAGCTTTAATTTTGCCAAGCGCAGTTGACCACTGAAAACCGCTGGAACCGTCACTCTCCAACTGCGGTCCGCCGAGCACGAGAAACCAACTCGTGGCGTAGTTGGTGTTGTAACCCTGATCCAAAAAGAACGCGACCACACCATCCGCAGCGTCAATCGTGCCGTTCTTAGTGACATCCGTCAATGTTGCGGGTGGTGAGAAAGCGCCCGATGTCGGATCCCAATACTTACTGGCTCCTGCCGTACGCCTTTCAGCGGTTGTCCATTCTGAGGAAACGCTTGTGAAAGTACCCAGGTAGTCATTGATCTTCTCATTGACTTTCGACGGATTTGACGGGCAGAGCATTTCGCTCGGACGACCAGCGCCGGAGTTCACCATGTCGGCCACCCAACCGTAGGTGTCGATGCTGCCAAAACGGCGGCCGTCGAAGGCACCTGTGGTGTAACGCTCTTGCGGATCGTTGTCGGCGTGAGTGGTGAGACTCACGAAGAATTGTCGCAGGTTGCTTTGGCACTGCGCCGCGCGGGCCGCTTCGCGGGCGCGAGCCAACGCGGGCAACAGCAATGCAACCAAAATTCCGATGATGGCGATCACGACCAGCAGCTCCACTAGCGTGAACGCTTTTTGATTTGTTTTCCAACTCATGTCAGATTCTCCAAAAATAGAAATCACTAAAACTGGGTCCAAACACACTTTGTTGCTTAGGCGGCCCACCGAAATTGAGAGACCCGTAGCTGAACTCGTTAGAGTTCAGACGCCGATAAGCAGAAGTCTCACGACTTCTGCTACGATACGTGGGTACTTTCATTCCGGCGCGGCGCCTTAATTGCGTCGCAGCGACGTGTCTGCCTCACCTCCTTTCTCCTTTCTTTCACGTCGTCGCAAGTTTTATTGATGAGCGGTTTTGTCGCCGAGCGAATAGAGGCTCTCTACATCCGTATGCGGTAACTCAACGTCAGCGTCGGCGAACTGATTGTTGGCCGACGGCGAAAATCCGTTGTTTAGAAATCCATCCTTGTTTTCGTCGGTCAAGGGCCGCACGCTGCCGTCCGCGAAGAGCACGTTGCACGAGCCGCGATGCACGGGTGCAAAGCCGCGATAATCTTGCATCGCGCCGCGCGCCCACACGGCCCACCAGCCGGAAGCTCCTTCGCGCGGCGTGCCGTTGCCAAAGCTCGGCGTGGCCATCGTGGGGTTTAGAACCGGGCCGCCGGTAAATGACAGCACGGTATGTGCCCCGGCCTGGTGCTTGCCGATCTGCTGCGGCAATGTTCCGACCGCCGTGCCGCAACCGAGCAGCGGAATGAAGGACGGAGCGATCGCAGCACTGTCCAAGTGCGACAGCTTTAGCGGCCCGGCGGTCGAGTTGCGCGATTTCAGCGACGTGCCGCAACCGGGAACGGCCTCGCGCAAGTTGCCGCTGCTGTCCAAAGAAACTTCGGCACGCGCCAAAAACCAACTGGCCGTGTAATTAGTGTTAAAGTGCTCTTCGAAAATCTGTTGCTCGACCACTTTGCGCCGGTCTTCTCCGCCGGGATTCAGCGGCGCCGTAATAATGCGGCGGCAAGGATTGACGATCAGTTGGCCGTCGGGCGCGGTCTTCGGCAGACTGCCCAGCGGGTCCATGCAGCCGAAAGCACCGGCCGGCAGCGTGAGCAGTTCCGTATAAGTTTCGCTAATTTCCGCGGGATTCGACGGGCACAACATTTCGCCGACGGGCGTGCCAGCCGTGACAAGATCCGCCACCCAGCCTACCTCGGTCACCGCCCCGTCCCACCGCCAGCTAAACGCACCGGTGGACAGAGCGTCGTTGGTGCGCTGAGCGTGGTCGTACATCCCCACGCCGAATTGCCGCAGATTGTTCTGGCAAGCGGCTTTCCGCGCGGATTCGCGGGCCATGTGAATGGCCGGCGTCAACATGGCCACCAGCAGGCCGATAATGAAGATCACCACCAACAACTCAACGAGGGTGAATCCATGTGGCAACTTCCTGGCCGGCAACCGGTGGTTGCAATCCTGAGTACTGTCGGTCTGCATCATGTGGTCCCGCAAGTAATGGCGTCGAGCTGCGGCTGTCACAACCGTTGTGCCGCTATGACTCGCTCAAGCCTATCTTGGGCGAGACCAGTAAAGAAAATGTGTTGCACGATTGAAGATCCGGCGAGAATCGCCTGAAGATTCCGTGAACGAATCGCGAGGATATCGTGATGAAGGATTTCGAAACCGGCGAGCAGCTCACGAAAATCAATCGCGGCGGTGGGCAAGTCCGGCGCCATCCACCTCTACTCCGCCGCCGACGCCAAACTGCTACACACACTCACGCCGCCCGTGCGATGAAGCGATGGTGTTATGATTTGAGAGCAACGTATATTCGCGCCGCCCGCCTTACCTGCCTTTCCTCTTTCGGGTCGGAACTTGCTTGAGCGCCTTGTCGATTTTCTCAATAGGTCCCAGCGGCTGCGAGTGGGAAGCCAGGACCTTCGGATTGCCGCCACGGCCCTCGTGAACAACTTGATCGTCGTAACCCGGAACGGACGTGATTCTGAGCAAGTCCCCGGTCTGGTGATCGAAGATTGGTTGTGAGATCTCCGGCACGAGGTCGAAGTCGCCGAAGTTCATTGCTGCGCCAGAGGCATGTCGCCGATTCAAATGACGAAGACGTGTACACAAGGAGTGTAGATTTCATGTGACGTGCGGTCGAACCAATCGCGAGATGGCCAGCCGTAGGCGCGAGACGATTCTCAGACGCGCGGTCGCCGAGTTTTTGGGCGCGACGCTGTCGATTTGGCGGAGCAGGGCCAGCGAGCGGGCTTCTAGCGGGTAGGCTGCACCGCATTGCATGATCGGCCATTGTGCTCGGCCCGTGGCTTCGCGTGTGTCGAGCACGGGTTGCCAGCAGTGCACGGGGTCGTGATTGGGCAGGATGAAGGGCAGCGGGCCGTGGTGCGCGTTTAAGAGAATCAGCAGCGTGTCGTCGATGATGGGATTGCCTTGCTGATCCAGGTCGTCGATGGCGTCGCCGGCCAGGCGCAGGCCGAGGCAGCGGCAGTTGGCGTCGTGCCAGTCGCGGCAGGTCATCTCTTCGCCGTCGGGGCGGAACCACGTGATGTCCTTGACTTCGGAGCCGAGAATCTTGCGGCCCTGGAAAAATTTGCGGCGGGCGAGCGTCGGGTGGCTGTGGAATAGCTCGATCACGAAGCGCGTGAAGTCGAGCTGCTGCTGTTGCCACGGCTCCAGATGCCAGTTCATCCACGACAGTTCGTTGTCCTGGCAGTAGGCGTTGTTGTTGCCGTGTTGCGTGCGGCCGATCTCGTCGCCGGCCAGCAACATCGGCACGCCCTGCGAGAGCATCAACGTGGCGAGAAAATTGCGCTGCTGCCGCTGCCGCAGCGCGAGGATTGCCGGTTCGTTTGTCGGTCCTTCGACGCCGCAGTTCCAAGTCAAGTTGTCGTGATGACCGTCGCGGTTGTGTTCGCCGTTAGCTTCGTTGTGCTTGTGGTGATAGCTGACCAGATCGTGCAGTGTGAAACCGTCGTGAGCCGTCACAAAATTCACGCTGGCGTAAGGCCGCCGGCCGCTGTGCGCGTACAGATCGCTGCTGCCCGTCAGGCGAAAGGCCATCTCGCCCGCTTGCCCGCTATCCCCCTTCCAATATTTCCGCACGTTGTCGCGATACTTGCCGTTCCACTCGGCCCACAGCACCGGGAAGTTGCCGACCTGATAGCCGCCTTCGCCCAAATCCCACGGTTCGGCGATCAGTTTCACTTGCGAGAGCACCGGGTCTTGATGAATGATGTCGAAGAACGCGCCCAGCCGATCGACGTCGTGCAGCTCGCGAGCCAGTGCCGCCGCCAGATCGAAGCGGAACCCGTCGACGTGCATCTCCTGCACCCAATAGCGCAGACTGTCCATGATCAGTTGCAGCACGCGCGGGTGCATCATGTTCAGCGTGTTGCCGCAGCCGGTATAGTCCATGTAGTAGCGGCGATTGTTGCTCACCAGGCGATAATAGCAAGCGTTGTCGATGCCGCGAAACGACAGCGTCGGCCCCAGATGATTGCCTTCGGCCGTGTGGTTGTAAACGACGTCCAGGATCACTTCGATGCCGGCCCGATGGAAACTCTTGACCATGCTCTTGAACTCGGCCACCTGCCGGCCCAAGACGTCGCTGACAGCATACCGCACGTCGGGCGCGAAGAAGCCGATCGAGTTGTAACCCCAGTAATTTCGCAGGCCGCGCTCGACCAAAAACTTGTCATCGACGAACTGGTGGACCGGCATCAGTTCGACGGCCGTCACGCCCAGCGACAGCAGATAGTCGATCACCTCGGGACAAGCCAGCCCGGCGTACGTGCCGCGCAGCCTCTCGGGCACCGCCGGGTGCAACGCCGTAAAGCCTTTGACGTGCAATTCGTAGATCAGCGTGTGATGCCAAGGCGTGCGCGGGTGTGCGTCATCCTCCCAGTCGAACGCCGGATCGATCACCACGCTCTTCGGCACAAATGGCCCGCTGTCGCGCGGGTCTTGCGACGAATCCGTGTCCGCGTGGCCGATCGAGTAACCGAACGCTGCGTCGGACCATTGCATCGTGCCGGCAATCGCTTTGGCATACGGGTCCAGCAGCAATTTGCTTGAATTAAATCGATGCCCGGCTTTCGGTTCGTACGGCCCGTGCACGCGATACCCGTACAGCGTTCCCGGCCGCACGCCCGGCAGATAGGCATGCCAAACTTGGTCGGTGTGTTCGGGCAGACGAATCCGCGATTTCTCGCGCTTGCCCGTAGCGCCTTTGAACAGGCACAGATCAACCGCCGTCGCGTGTTCGGAAAAGAGGGCGAAATTCACCCCTTTTCCATCCCACGTTGCACCTAGCGGATATGGATTTCCCGGCCAAACTTTCATGACGATCCGTTCGTCTGGTTGACGTTGGCTGTGCTGGAACGTTTCGGGTTCGCAAATCTGGATAAGTTGGGAAAGTGCTAGGCCGCCATTCCTGGCACTCCCAATGATTATCGGCCAAACGGGCCGCATGACTAGACCCCGTTCAACGTGAGGAATTGAATCAATTGCGTTGGCTTTAACGCCGATGAAGAAAGACGAACGTCTTGTCTCCTTTCTTCTCTTCTCAGGTCGTATGCACATGGTTGTGCGGCGCCGATGTTTGTGCTTGCTTGTCGTTGGCTGCGCGGCCGCGGCAGCCATCGGTTGCCGCGCGGCTCGGCAGGTGCGCGATCCGGAGTTCGCCGACGTCACGTACGCGGTGACGCAGGCGTGGCACAGCGCGGACCCGGTCACGCCAGCCATCGCGCCGGTGGTTGATGAACTGGCCGGTCCGCATCCCGTGGAACTTTACGTCGAATTCGCGCTGGCGCAGAACCCGCGCGTGCAAGCGGCCCGCAAGCGCGTCGAGGTACAGGCCTACCGAGTCCCGCAGGCGGCGAGTCTGGACGATCCGACGCTCAGCGTCACAGGCTGGCCGTTCTTCCCCAATGTGCCGCAAACCGCTGCCGGCCGGGTCACGGTCGACACGATGGTTTCGCAAGAGGTGCCTTGGTACGGCACGCTGCGTACGCGGGCACAAGCGGCGGCAGCGGACGTCGACTTGGCTCGATCCGAACTGTGGGCGGCCCAGTTGGAAACGATCGAAAAAGTTCGGCGGGCTTATTACGAGTTGTACTACGTGCAGCAGTCGCTGCGAATTACGGAAGAAGACCGTAAGCTGCTGCAAGACCTGGTGCCGATCGTCGAGAGCCGTTACAAGACAGGCAAAGTCAACCAGCAGGATCTGTTGCGAGCCCAAGTCGAGGTTTCTAATCTCGACGGCGAATTGATTCGTATGCGGCAGCAGCTTCAAAGCGCACGTGCCGCGCTGGCACGGCTGCTGCACGTCTCGCCCGAGACGCCCTTACAGACGCTCGATACATTGGCGGTCGAAAACGTGCCGGGCGATTTGGATCGTTTATATCGCATCGCCGTACAAGCACGTCCCGAACTGCACGCACAGTTGGCTGCCATCGAACGCGATCGGCGAAAAGTGGAACTAGCGCAGTTACAGTATTTCCCCGATCTGACGCTGGGTGTTGCGTGGGGTGAAATGACGACCAACCGGGCGCTGGCGTCGACCGCCGATGGGTTGGATATGGTGGGCCTGTCGCTGATGGTGAATCTGCCCGTGTACCGCAAGCGGCTGGATGCCGGCGTGCGCGAGGCCGAGGCTCAGGTTGTCTCCAGCGCGCGCGAGTACGACGCGCTGCGCGACGAGGCACTGGAAGAGGTCACGGACTTGTTCGCGCAGGCCGGCAGCCAACAAGAGCTGGCTCGGCTGTTCCGCGACGACATCTTGCCCAAGGCCGAACAAACGTTGCAGGTCTCGATTCGCGCGTACACCGTAGGCGAGATTGATTTCCTGCAGTTGATTGACAATTGGCGTCAGGTGCTGCGGTTTCAGCTTGCCCTGCACCGCATCGAATCGCAGCTTCGACAATCCACGGCGTCGCTCGAGCGCGCCGTCGGCGGACAAATCGAACAACCGCAGGAGCCGGAACCGCTGCCGCTGCCAGCGCCGGACGAAGGACCACAGTTATGACGGAAGTGAGTTTCCGCATCGTCACTGTCGCGATCGTGCTGTTCGCCACCATGTCCGGCTGCGCGCGAAAGTGCTATGACAATCCGTGCGGCTGCGTACCCTATGGCTACGGCGCTCCACCACCGCTAGCTCACACCATGTATCCCGAATGCGAAACGCCGATCGGCGGACCATGCAATACTTGGCAAATAAGATCCGACACGCTAGTGCAAGAGTGATTTCTAATCCGTGACCGCCCTGAATCCGTGGGGAGACAATTCGACTGGGCACGCCACGAATTCAGGACGATCACAGATTCGCACCAAACTTGGAACGGCTACGACCGCGTCAACTCACGGAAGCGCTTGGTCAATTCGCGCGTGATCGGTCCCGGTTTGCCGTCGCCGATGGGGCGGCTGTCGACTTTTACGACGGGAATCACTTCGGCCGCGCTACCGGTCAGAAAGCACTCGTCGGCGATGTAAACGTCGTGTTTGGTGAGCGGAATCTCGCGCACGGGGATGTCGGCAGCTTTAGCCAGTTCGATCACCGCGTCGCGCGTGATGCCTTCCAGAATGCCGGCGTCGATGGGAGGTGTGAGCAGTTGGCCGCGCGACACCAGGAAGATGTTGTCCCCCGTGCACTCGGCCACTTCCCCTTTGTGGTTCGTCATCAGCGCTTCGATGCAGCCGGCCTGCAGACCCTCGATCTTCGCCAGAATGTTATTCAGATAATTCAGCGACTTGATCCGCGGGCTGAGTGCCGCCGGATGATTGCGGATCGTGCTGACCGTGATGATCTCCAGACCGTTGTCGTAATACTCTTGCGGGTACAGCGAGATGTGGTCGGTGATGATGATCACTTGCGGGTCGCTGCAACGGTTCGGGTCAAGCCCCAATGTCCCCGCGCCGCGCGTCACGACGAGCCGAATGTAACCGTCCTTGATGCCGTTGGTGGCGAGCGTGTCGTTAACCGCCTTCGCCATCTCTGCGCGCGAGATGGGAATTTTAAGCCAGATCGCCTTGGCCGAATTCCACAGACGCTGCAGGTGTTGCTCGAGACGAAACACTTTGCCGCCGTAGCTGCGCATGCCCTCGAACACACCATCGCCGTACAGCAACCCGTGGTCATAGACGCTGACCTTGGCGTCCTGCTTGTCGTACAGTTTTCCGCTGATGTAAATCTTGAAGGACATAGCTACGGGATCACGATCGTGAACGGTCGAACGATCACGGCGCGTGGGGCTGGAATGTAAATGGCAGGCGGCGGAGCGACATATATCGGTGCCGGCACAGCCAGCACTCGCGGGCCGCGGTAGACGGTCGTTTCGCGATAATAGTAGGTCGGCGAACTGACGGTGTGGTAGCGCGTGACCACTCGCGGGCGAAACAGTCCGGCTGCGGCCTGCTGGGGCGCCGCGACGAACAGACCTGCCACGGCGATCAGGGCGAACATTGTGATTTTCAATACAGCTTTCATCGTGCATCCTTTCGTAGACTTTTGAGACATCCTGTTTGCACTCCTTATCCGAGGTGGCATCGTACGCCAAGGTCACCGCGCATTCAAGGGGCTGGATAGTATCCCAACACCGTGCTGCCGATCAATTCCGGGTGGCTGAGACTGAGTCCGTGTCACGTGACATCCGCGAAGCCCCAGCTTGCGACGCGCTGGGGCTTCGCGGACTCAGCCCCAGCCACCCTCGGCATTAGTCGTGGCTTTGGTGGGCGATGGCTTGCAGCGCCGTTTGCAAGCGGTCGAGTTCGCGCTTGAGCGTGGTGTAAGACTCGTCGACGGACGAGAGGTCATTATCCTGTCCCAGGTTTTCCAGATGCTGCAGGGCGTTGTGCGTGGCGTGGGCGAAAAAGTTGCCGGTGGCGCTCTTCAGTTTGTGAGCCGAATGTTGCAGAGCCTCGGCGTCGCGCCGCTCGACGGCATCGCGAAGCTGCGCGAGAATCGCAGGGCAATGCGCCAGGAACAATTCGGCCAATTCGCGCAGCACGCTCTCGTCGCCGTCCAATCTCGCGAGTGACGCGGCGCGATCGAACACCGCCGCGTCCGAACTCGGGAATTGTGCGTCGTCGCGATGCCCTTTCACGGCGCGCACGGCATGATGGGTGACTTTCTCGATGGTGGCAAACAGCGCCGGCGGGTCGATGGGCTTGGAAATATACGCGT
The DNA here is from genome assembly GCA_041744735.1 of Pirellulaceae bacterium. GTDB lineage: Bacteria > Planctomycetota > Planctomycetia > Pirellulales > Pirellulaceae > JBGTKH01. The sequence goes on from JBGTKH010000248.1 coordinate 19,224, forward strand.
CCATGCCCGCTTCCAGACAGCGTTCCTGGTCGCCTTTCATAGCGTGTGCGGTCAGAGCCACGATCGGCAGATGCTCGCCGGTGGTGATTTCGCGGTGGCGAATCGCGCGCGTCGCCTGGAAGCCGTCCATGTGCGGCATCTGCACGTCCATCAGCACGAGGTCGAAGGGCTGCTGGTGAAGAGCTTCGATGGCATCGGCTCCGTTGTCGACGATGTGTACTTGGTGGCCGCGCCTTTCGAGCAGCCGCTGCATCAGCCGCTGGTTCACGGCGTGATCTTCGGCCACGAGAACGCGCAGGCCGTCTGCCGCCGGTGGTCTTTTCGGCTGCGGCTGCTTCACTCGCACCCGCGTCGGGCCATCGTCGGGCACGATCGCGTCGAGAATGGCATCCTGCAGCTCCGACGGTTTGAGCGGCTTGAGCAAATAGCTGGAAACGCCCAGCGCTTGACAGCGGCCGATGTCACCGCTGCGGCCGCCGGACGTGAGCATCATGATCACGGCGCCGTTGGGCTCGCGTTGCTGCCGAATCTTCTCGGCGAGCGTGAAGCCGTTCATGCCGGGCATGTGGCAATCCAACAACACCAGCGGGAATGGCCGGCCGTTGCTCTGGGCCCGCTCGAGTAGTACCAACGCTTCGGGCGCGCTGGAGACCAACGTCGGCAGCATCTTCCAGCTTTGTAGCACTTCTTTCAGGATGCGTCGGTTCGTCGCGTTATCGTCCACCACCAGAACGGTCATTCCTTGCAATACGCTCGGCTCTTGCCGAGTTAGCCGCGCTGCGGGTTGCTGCGGCAAGCCGAGACGCGCGGTGAAGTGAAACGTACTGCCGCGGCCGACTTCGCTTTCGACCCACACGTGCCCGCTCATGATGTTCGCCAGCCGCGCGCAGATCGACAACCCCAAACCGGTGCCGCCGTGAGTGCGCGTGGTCGACGAGTCCGCCTGCGAAAACGGTTCGAAGATCAATTGTTGCTTGTCGGCAGGAATGCCGATGCCCGTGTCGCGCACCGAGAAGTGCAGCGTCACTTCTTCGTGATTGTGCGACTCCAGATCGACGTTGACGACGACCTCGCCTTGCTGCGTGAACTTGATCGCATTGCCCACGAGGTTCACCAGGATTTGTCGCAACCGCGGCGCGTCGCCGGCAAGCAGATCGGGCACCACCGGCGCGACTTGCCAAGCCAATTCCAAATCCTTTTCGTGAGCTCGCACGGCGAGCGCTTTCATGGTGTTGCCTAAGCTGTCGCGCAGGTGGAACGGCGCGGAGTCCAATTCCAACATGCCGGCTTCGATCTTCGAGAAATCCAGGATTTCGTCGATGATTGCCAGCAGCGAATCGGCGGACTGCTTAACCGTTTCCAGGTACTCGCGCTGTTCCGCGGTCAGTTCCGAATCGAGCGCCAAGCCAGTCATGCCGATGACTGCGTTCATGGGCGTGCGGATTTCGTGGCTCATGTTAGCCAGAAATTCACTCTTCGCCCGGTTGGCCTCCTCGGCGACAGCCTTCGCCCGCCGTAAATTAGCCTCGTCCCATTTCCGTTGAATGCCCAGTGCCAGCCCGTGGGCAATGGTGCCCATCGACTTGAGCGTCGTTTCACCAAGCGGTTGCCGCGCGAAGATCGCCATCACGCCGACCACTTTGTCGTCGATGATCAGCGGGTAGCCGGCGAAGGCCACCATCTTTTTTCGCTGGGCCCATTGCTGATCGTGTACGCGCGGGTCGCCGACAACGGAATTGGTCAGATGCGGCAGCCGCTCTTGCGCAATCAGGCCGATCTTGTATTGGCCGACGGGAATCCGCGCATGCTCGCCGTCGATGTGCGTGTACATGCCGGCGCTGGCTTGTAGTTCGAGTATCTTGTCTTTCTCATTCAACGTCCAGATCCGCGCGAACGCCGCGTCCAAATGTTTTACAAATGCCTCAACACAGCCTTGCAGGATTTCCTGCAGCGTGTTGCCCTGCGTTAGCACCGCGCCGACGTCGACTTGCAGTGCCATCAGCCGCACTTGTTCGCGCTGCGACTCCTCGGTCTGTTTTCGCCGCGTGATGTCGCGGGCGATGATCGACGCTCCGTCGACAATGCCGGCAGCGTTGCGAATCGGCGAGATCGTGAGCGACACGTGAATCCGCGAACCGTCCTTCCGCTTGCGCACCGTTTCGCGATTCACAATCCGTTCGCCGCCGCGGAACTGCTGCAGAATCTCCGTGAATTCGTGTTCACGGCCGGCAGGAATGAGTGTCGACGCCGACTTGCCGATGATTTCCTGAGCCGCATACCCATAAATTCTCTCGGCTCCCTCATTCCAACTCTGGATGGTGCCGTCCAGTGACTTGCTGAAGATGGCGTCGCTGGTTGATTCCACGATGGCCGCCACGTGTTGTGTTGCTTGCTCGGCCTGCTTGCGCTCTGTGACGTCGTGCAAGATGCCCACGTGATGTGTGACCACGCCGGCGTCGTCGCGAACCGGGGCGATGTGCAACTCGTTGTAAAAGAGAGTGCCGTCTTTGCGGTAATTCCGCAACACCGTTTGCACGGGGCGCTGCTGGAGCAGTGCGGCGCGAATCTGATCCAGCTCCGGCTGGTCGCGGTCCGTGCCTTGCAAGAACCGGCAGTTGCGGCCAATCACTTCGTCGCGCGAAAAGCCGCTGATGCGCTGAAACGCTTGGTTGCAGAAGATGATTGGATTATCCGGCTGCTGGGGATCGGTGATCAGCACGCCGTTGCTGGCGGCCTCGATGGCCCGTTCACGCAACCGCAGTTGCTGTTCGATCGACCGGCTTTCGGTGACGTCGTGTCCGACGGCGTAAAGCAGATTCTCGCCGGGACGTGTGGCGGGGCAGGTCCAAGAAATCCAGCGGTAGGAGCCGTCTTTGCATAGGCAGCGAATCTCGAAATTCGACGTTTCGCCCCCGCCGGCGATCCTCTGCATCTCCTGCTGCAGGCGCGAGCGATCGTCGGGATGCACAAACTCCGCAAACGGTTTCGCCTGATGCTCCTGGAGCGTGAATCCAAAGATGCGCTCGAAGGCCGGATTGATGCGTTTAAAGCAGCCGTCCAAACCGGCAATGCACATCAGATCCAACGAGAGAGCGAATAACTGGTCGCGCTCTTCTTCAGCCTGGCGGCGATCGCTAACGTCGCGAAACACGGCGCGCGTCGTGACCGGTTTGCCGTCCGCAAACCTCGCATTGACGCTGCCTTCCACAGTGACTTTGCGGCCATCCTTCGTCACGAATAATGTTTCAACGCGCGTCAGCGTCTCGCCCTGCATGACGCGCTGAAACAATTCTTGGCAGTCAGCGCGGCAATCCGGATGAATGACGTCGAAGACCTTGAGGCTCGGGATCTCCCGCTCGTGATATCCGAGTGTTTCCCGCCAGGCACGATTGACGTACACGAACGATCCGTCCGGCGCGACGCTCTGCACTAAATCGTTGACGTTTTCAATCAAGTCCTCAAGATCGATCATGACCAGCCTCAGCACGCAATATACAACTTTTCTGGACGAGCGTTGGCGGAACTTCGCGCAGCAGCTTCCGTCGCGCACTCGGCCATGCGGCATGCCACGACGATTGCACAACTGGTGCCGGACATGGAATCCTGTGCTCAGACGCGATTGAGCGTGCCACGATTTGCGTTCGCCGCGAGCAGTGGGTTAGAATGCAGTTCCTATTTTGTGGGTCCACGTGTCGCCTTGGCAATCACCGCCGTGTCTCATTCCCGTTCATGCTGGCTGGTTTTCGATCAGGGTGGTTGATCGGCAGGTGAAGCAAGAAATTAAAGCTGCGAACCCTATGCCCGTCCTATTGGTCATCGACGACGATCTGCTGGTGCATCACCGCTTCCGGCGTGATTTCGAGAACTCGGAGCTCACGCTGCTGATGGCCAGTTCCGCGCTGGAAGGTCTGGACATGCTGTCGCGCGAGCCGGTGGACGTGGTGATGTTGGACGTGATGCTGCCGGACCTGCCGGGCCTGGAAACTTTCCGGCGGATTCGCCAGCTCGATTCGAAACTCCCGGTGGTTTTCATCACGGCCGGAGCCGAAAGCGATACGGCGATCGACGCCATGAAGCTGGGGGCCTACGACTATCTGCTCAAGCCGCTGGATCGTACCGCATTGCGCGAGCTTGTCGGCCGCGCGTTGGAAATTCGCCGGCTCATGCAGACGCCGGTCGAACTGTCGCAAACCAACGAGGTCGATCACGGCTCGCGCGACGTGCTGATCGGGCGCTGCGGGCCGATGCAGGAGGTGTACAAAGCGATCGGCCGCGTGGCGTCGCAAGATGTCACCGTGTTGATTTTGGGCGAGAGCGGCACGGGCAAGGAATTGGTGGCTCGGGCGATCTACCAACACAGCCTTCGCGCCGAGGGGCCGTTTCTGGCCATCAACTGTGCCGCCATTCCCGAATCGCTGTTGGAAAGTGAATTGTTCGGCCACGAGAAGGGCGCGTTTACCGGTGCCGATCGGCGGCGGATCGGAAAGTTTGAACAATGCTCCGGCGGCACGCTGTTCCTGGACGAGATCGGTGACATGGCGGCGGCGACGCAAAGCAAGATTCTGCGCCTGTTACAGGAACAGCGCTTCGAGCGCGTGGGCGGGACCGAAACGATCCATACCGACGTGCGCATTATCGCGGCCACGAATCGCGACCTGCAACGCGCCGTCGAGACGGAACAGTTTCGCACAGATTTGTACTATCGGTTGAACGTCTTCAGTATCGCGCTGCCGCCGCTGCGTGAACGGCGTGATGATCTGCCGTTGCTGCTGGAGCATTTCTTAGCGCGATTCCGTCGTGAACTTGGCAAAGACGTGCGCGGGTTTTCGCCGGCAGCGACCGAGTTGTTGCTGGGCTACCACTGGCCCGGAAACATTCGCGAGCTGCAAAGCGTTCTGAAGCAAGCGATCCTGCGCGCAACGGGTCCACTGTTACTGCCCGACTTTCTGCCCGAGAGCATCACGGGGCCGGTGCGCGACGACAACTTGCGGCAAGTGCCGTCCAACGGCGCTGCGGCCGCCAGCGACTTGCAGCAATTCATCCGCCGCCGCCTCGAAGAAGGCTCGGATAATCTCTACGCCGAGTCAGTCGAGCGACTCGAAACGGAGCTCTTGACTGCCGTTCTGCAACACACCGACGGTAATCAATTGCAAGCGGCGAAGATCCTTGGAGTCACCCGCGGGACCTTACGCAACAAGATTCGCGCGTTGGGGATTTCCATCGATCGCGTGATTCACGCGGAGAATGATTACCACAACCTCAACACCAGCCCACCATCGTGAACAACCAACCCAAACGCGGATTACGCTAACAACCAGCACGACTTCCCCATGACGGTAAGTGCCATCGCAAACGATATGGGCAGTCGTCGTTCACCCTGCGCGTTGGCCCGCCACGTTCACGTCGTCATATCCCATTTCGATCACGGAACAGAACATCGCACCACTTGACGGAAGCCTCTTGCCAGTGGTGACTTAGACTTGCCATTCTGCACACCGGTCCGATTGACCCGGCACGGTTGGCACTCCACTTGCAACCGGGAAGTGTTAGTTGACATCGAGACAGCGGGGTCGGAGAATATGGCGCGTCGTAACCGAACGAAGCATCGATACAGCGGCTGACCGGTGACTGTGCGGCGGCGAGTACCTGCCCCATCTTGTCACCGCAACCGGTCGGCCGTTTTTTTTGACTTTTAATCGCTTTCCCCTTGAAAACATACAAAGACTACGCCAAAACTAGGCTTTTGCCATTTTCACGCTCACAGCAAACGTTGCCTACCGAAGTTATTTCCACCTTGAAGTTAACAATACTGATTTCACGGCGCAAACGAAGCGGCGGCTGTACTGGTCGGTCGAGCGGTTCGAGTTTCTGGCACTGCTTGATCCTCGGCCACCCGCAGCCGTTCGCTTTTAGTTTCGCACGTGTCGCTAACAGGCAGCGGGATTTGCGTGAGACAACACACGCCTGACGAAGGGAGACGATGGGATGCCGATTACACTCTTAGTCGCCGACGACCACGAAGTCGTGCGCAGCGGCTTGGCCAGCATGCTCAATGGTTCCGACATCAAGATTATCGCCGAAGCCACCACCAGCAAACAAGCGGTTGATCAAACCGTCAAGCACAAGCCGGACGTGGTGTTGCTGGATATTCGACTGAGCGATGACGATGGTTTGGAGGCGTTGGAGAAGATTCAAAAGCGTTCGCCCGACACGCCCGTGATTATGATCTCGGCGTACGACAACCCGACTTATGTGGCGCGGGCCTCGGTGCTGGGCGCACGCGATTACGTCGTAAAAGGCTGCACGCGGCAGGAGCTAATTTCGGCGATCCAGCGCGCCGCTAAAGGCCAGGAGCTCGATGACAGCAGCTTGTTGAAGCGCGTCTCACTGGCCATGGGCCGCGAGCGGCCCAAGGGCGAGGAAAACAGCCCGCTCACAAATCGCGAGCATCAAGTGCTGCGTCACATCGCGCTGGGGCTGAGCAACAAGGAAATCGCCCGTTCCCTGGGCATCAGCGTCGAGACGGTCAAGGAACACGTGCAGAATCTGATGCGGAAACTGGACGTTAGCGACCGTACGGAAGCCGCCGTCTGGGCCGTCCGCCGCGGATTGGTGTAATCTTCGGGTTGGGAATGTAACACTGGCAGCAGCGACCGTAACCCGACGCGTAAGCGAGGGCTGTTTTTTTTGCCGCGTTTTCCGCGGCCTTCCTCGCTTACGCTTCGGGTTACTGTTACAGTTTTTCCCGAACGAGCAGAATTCCCCGAAACACGGAAAATCGTAGCCCCGACCCGCAACGCATTAGCGCGACGAGAATTCAAATCGATATCAGCGCTGCCTCTGCGCCCGTGATGCATCCCGCCGCCCGACTTGCTAAAATCAGCCGCGGCATTTCTACTTTCGTCCTACGACTTTGGATTGCTCCACCGATTTTCTTCCAGCCGCGCGAAGGAAAAGCAGTGAAAATTGCCGCCTATTTGCTGGCGACTTTAATGGGATCGCTGGGATTGTTGTTTCTGGTCGCCGCCGGGCAAGGTAACAGCGTCGTGCGCGTCGTCATCGCGGTCGTGTGCTTGATTGCTGCTGTCGCCATCGTCGCGCTAGTGCAACTCAAGCCGATCCAGCAAACGCACGTGCATCACACGAAGCTCGATTTGACTGGCGATGTTTCTCTCGAACAAATCGACTGCCGGCAATGCGGCGCCAGCCTGAGCGATAAATCCGTGCGCGTCGCGGCCGGCGCCGTCTTCGTGCATTGCGAATACTGCGGCGCCGAATATCAACTTGAGGAGGCGCCGAAATGGTAGCGCTGTGGCGGTCGATTCGTCGCGACTGGAATGCTTTCCGAGAACGTTTGTCTCCGACAACGCCGCCGCAGCCGGGCCTATACACGCATCGCTTTACACCGCCGGGCGGCAGCGTGCGCGTGCATCTGCGCGTCGAGGCCGATCGCTCGGGCGTGTTGTTTGTCGACGTAACCGACGTTGTGCATTTGAACGCCACAGCGTGCGAGATGACCAAGTGGGCACTCGACGGCGACGCACGCGAAATTGCCGAGTCGCGGCTGCTGGCCCGCTTCGGTGCCCGCAGTCGGCATCAATGGCAAGCGGACTTGGCGGCCGTTTACGGAATGGTCGAGCGGCTGGCCAATCCGTCGGTCGGCTGTCCCACGTGCTCGCTAAACTCGGTGCGGCGCACGGCGTTGTTTAGCACGCCCGTTCGCGCTCCGTACAAGGCCGACCTGGCGATCACTTACGAGTGCAACAACGATTGCCCGCACTGTTACAACGAAGCCGACCGGTTAGCGATGGGGCTCATGTCGGCGGGCGAGTGGCAGCAAGCGATCGACAAACTCTGCCAAGTCGGCGTGCCGCATCTGATCTTCACCGGTGGCGAGGCAACGCTGCATCCGCAACTGCCCGAGATCATCCACCACGCGGACCAGCGCGGGCCGATCTGCGGTCTGAACACCAACGGCCGGCGATTTGCGCACGCGACATACGCACACGAGTTGGCAGCGGCCGGTTTAAACCACGTGCAAGTGACGCTCGGTTCGCACCGGCCGGAAATTCACGACCGGATGATGAACGCCCATTCGTTTCAACAAACGGTGCGCGGCATCGAAAACGCGCTGGCCGCCGGGCTGCACACGATCACCAATACGACGCTGATGCGGATGAATTCGGACGACATCGAAGACACCATCGCGTTCATTCATCGTTTGGGCATTCGCACGTTCGCCGTCAATGGCATGATCTACTCGGGCGGCGGCTTCGACACGGGGCAAGCGATCCCGGAACAGTTGATGCCGCCGATCCTGGTGAGAATTCGCGATACGGCTCGCGAGTTGGGGATGAAGTTCTTGTGGTACACGCCGACGCAGTATTGCCGGCTGTCGCCCGTCGAGTTGGAGATCGGCGCGAAACGCTGCAACGCCGGCGAGTATTCGCTGTGCGTCGAACCAAACGGCGACGTGCTGCCTTGTCAGTCCTATTACGTGGCGGCCGGTAATCTGCTGCGCGACCCGTGGGAACAGATTTGGAACGGCGGCCTGTTCGTCAGTTTTCGCGACCGCGAGTTAGATCCTCGCGGACACGGCCTACCGGAAAAGTGCTGGGAATGCCCCGACCTATCGCTGTGCGGCGGCGGCTGCCGCATCGAACGTGAAGCCCAAGACGGCGTGCGCGTGAAAGACGCCGCCACGCACGGCTGCAGCGGTTGCGGTTCCGGCGGCTGTAGTTCCGGCGGCTGTAATACGAGTGGTTCGCGTCTTCCCGATGGTTTCGTCGGCATCGAATCGCTGCGGCTGCCCAACAAACGCCGCGGCACTGGTGTCTTCGGACCTTCGGAGTGCGGCGACTCGTCGCCGCTTTAGGACTTTTGGAATTTTTGAACCGGAGTGGCTAAGCTCGACCGCGTCGTTCGTACCTTCGAATTCGCGAATCCGCAACGCAATCTCAAA
>JBGTKH010000249.1:0-4059 GCA_041744735.1 Pirellulaceae bacterium
CAGCCGGCTGCCGAGGTCGTCGCCCGCGTTCAGGACTTGGGTGAGAAATCCGACGCCGGTACGCTGACCGAAGCTGAACGCGATGATTATCAGGCGTTGGCCGACGCCGGCACCCTGATCGCGATTCTTAAAGCAAAGGCGCGCCGCGTACTTGCCCGATCGGCCGGCTGACCGATGGATGCGCGGACACGACAGCTCGTCCGAGAGCGCGCCGGCCTACGGTGCGAGTACTGTCGGCTTCCGGAGTCCGCCGACGAATGGCCCTTTCACGTGGACCATGTCGTAGCCCGCGCTCACGGCGGGAGCGACGAGGATGGCAATCTCTCGTGGAGTTGCACCCAGTGCAAGTTGCACAAAGGGACAAGCTTTGCCAGCATCGACCCTGCGACCGGTAATCGCGTGAATCTTTTCAACCCTCGGCACGACCCATGGCATGAGCATTTTGCTATGGAACGAGATGGCCAGATCGTCGGTCTAACTCCCGCTGGCAGAGCCACCGCACGGTTGCTCGACATGAACGGAAGCCCGCAACTCGACCTGCGTCGCGAATTGGCTGAGGACGGCGGATTTCCGGCCGGCTGACCGCAATCGGAGCGTCAGGCTCCTATCTGGCGTGAGCGGGCGTCGAGCCAGGATGGCTCGGCTATCTACGGCCGGACTAATCGCTACAGGCGGTACTTCTGCTGGCGAGCGCGGCGACGCCCCGGCGTGAACTATCCTTTCTTGACGCATCTCGTGCGCCGGCGCTCCGCGCCGCTCGCGCGATCGGTCCCCGCGCATCGCGTCGTGCGCTTTGTATTGCCACGGATGAGACGCCCATGTCACGACTCGCCACCGCACCGCCGAACATCGCCAACAAGGATCGTGAGGCGGAGTTTGAGAAGCTCAAGCAGCGGATCCATTCGAAGCTGGTCGACAAGCTCGACCTGTCGCACGTCGGCGACCTCGAAGGCGAGGTCCTGCGCCGCGAGATTCGGCTGGTCGTCGAGCACCTGTGCGATACCGAAGACACGTTCCTGAACCGCAACGAGCGCGACCGGCTGATCGACGAGGTTCTCGACGAGACGTTCGGCCTGGGGCCGCTGGAGCTGCTGCTCAAGGAACCGACGATCTCGGAAATCATGATCAACGGGCCGAAGAACGTTTTTATCGAAAGCGGGGGCAAGCTTGAAAAGACTAGCGTTACGTTCCGCGACGACAAGCACCTGATGCAGATCATTGATCGCATCGTGTCGAAGGTCGGCCGCCGCGTGGACGAAGTCTGCCCGATGGTCGACGCCCGCCTGCCGGACGGCTCGCGCGTGAACGCGATCATCCCGCCGCTGGCGCTCGACGGGCCCAGCGTTACGATTCGGCGGTTCGGCTCGAATCCGCTGAAGCTCGAGGACCTGCTGAACTACAAGAGCATGACGCCCGAGATGGTGATGCTGCTGGAGGGCGCCATGAAGGCGCACCTGAACATCATCATCTCCGGCGGCACCGGCTCCGGTAAAACGACGCTGCTCAATACGCTCTCCAGCTTCATCTCGAACGACGACCGCATCGTGACGATTGAAGACGCGGCGGAACTTCAGCTTCAACAAACCCACATTGTCCGCCTGGAAACACGCCCGGCCAACATCGAAGGCAAGGGCCGCATCTCGGCCACCGACCTGGTCCGCAACTGTTTGCGCATGCGGCCGGACCGCATCATCATCGGCGAATGCCGCGGGCCGGAAACTCTCGACATGTTGCAGGCGATGAACACGGGCCACGACGGCTCGCTCACCACTTGCCATGCCAACACGCCGCGCGATGCCATCGCCCGTTTGGAAACGATGATCATGATGGGGGGCTTCGACATGCCGACGCGGGCGATGCGTTCGCAAATCGCCAACGCCGTCGATCTAATTGTGCAGGTCAACCGGCTCTCCGGCGGGCCTCGCAAAGTGACCGCGATCACCGAGATTGTCGGTATGGAACAAGACACGATCGTCATGCAAGACATTTTCAATTACATCCAAGAAGGCGTGGATAGCAACGGCCGGGCCGTCGGCTACTTCCAAGCTTCCGGGATTCGGCCGACGTTCATCCCACGACTGGAATCCCACGGCGTGCGACTGCCGGCCAGCGCTTTCCGCGAACGGATCATGCTGAGAGATTAAATAGCCAAACATAACGCGCTTGCCGGGGTGCTAGAGGGGGGCCCCGGCGAGCGAATTTTTCCAGTTCACAAGGAACGGATATCAAAATCAAAAACTGTGGCTGAGATCTTTGACCTCGCCATTGATGTATTGTTCACCGGCCTCACAGAGGCCAGCCACAGAGCAACTACTACCATCGCGAGTCGATCATGCTTCCAAGTATCTTCATCATTGGCGCCGTGTTTATCGGCGTCTCCGCCTTGATCGTGGGCATCGCGGTGTACTTTCGCGATCAATCGGTCTCGCAAATGGAAGACCGGCTCGCGTCGCTTACCAAAGGCGATCGCAACGATCCCGCGAGTTTGTCGGAAATTACCCAGATGCTCTCCAAGGAACGCCTGGGGAGAAGCGCCCTGGAAATGGCGCTTTCCAATTGGTTGAATCTCACGCTGCTCTTTGAACAGGCTGAAGTCACGATGTCGGTCGCCAGCTTCGTGGCGATCTGTCTGGGGCTAGGCGTCGGTTCGTCGGTGCTCGTGGGCGTGGCGGGTTTGAATGTCATGCTGGCTCCGCTGGTGGGCATCGCGTTTGGATCCTTGCCGTTTTTCTGGCTCTTGTTCCGTCGCAAACGCCGCCTGGGGAAATTCGCGGCCCAGCTTCCCGAAGCCTTGGAGCTCGTGGCCCGGGCACTCCGTGCTGGCCACAGTTTGGCGGCTGGCTTCCATTTGGTGTCACAAGAGGGTTCCGACCCCATTGCATTCGAATTCGGCCGGGTGTTTGAAGAGCAGAACTTGGGCATTCCCTTTGAAGAAGCTTTGGACAACCTCACCAATCGCGTGCCGAATCTTGACCTCAAGTTTTTCGTCACCGCCGTGATTCTGCAACGGCAGACGGGTGGTGACTTGGCGGAAATTCTCGATAAGATCGGCCGTTTGATTCGCGAGCGGTTCGCCATCTGGGGACAGGTGCAAGCCCTCACCGGCGAAGGCCGACTCTCGGGCATCGTGCTATTGGCGTTGCCGCCGCTGTTGTTTGTCACCGTTTATCGCATGAACCCCGACTATCTGTCACTGCTGTTTACCGACGAGCTGGGCAAGAAAATGCTCATTGGTGGCATCGTGATGCAATTGCTCGGGGCGTTGTGCATTCGCAAAATCGTTAACATTCGAGTCTGAAATGATCGTCTTCGCAACTGGCATCTGGGATTCACCATTGGTCGTGCAGTTGGCCATCTTTGGCGCCACCGCCGCGGCTGTCTGGTGGTTGCTCGACTTTTTCGCGGGTCACAAACCTCGCTCAGAGGAACGGCTGGCGGAGTTGCGTGAACCAAACACCCGCAAGTCCGACCTCATGCGCGACGGCAAGGGACGCTCCGGGGCAATGACCAAGATGTTTGAAATGGCCTCCCCGGCTTTGTCGAAGCCATTGCAACCTAAGTCGACCGAAGAAGTCAGCAAGACCCGCTCGAAACTCAATCAAGCCGGCTTCCGTGGCTCGAAGGCCTCCGAAGTTTTCTGGGCCTGCAAGATGATTGGCCTGTTGGGCGGTTTTCTGATCGGCGGGGGCGCGGTGGTGCTCACCCGCGGATTCAACATCGACTCGCTCACCTATGCCGGTGGCATCGGCTTGGTCATGTTCTTTGCGCCTGCGATCGTGGTCTGGTTCATCACCCGAGGTCGCCAAGACAATATCTTCTACGGCCTTCCCGACGCGCTCGACATGATGGTCGTCTGCGTGGAAGCGGGCTTGGGTTTGGATCAGGCCATGCGCAAGGTGGCCGAGGAAATGAAAAAGTCCTACCACATCATCGCCGAAGAGTTTGGCCTTTGTAATTTGCAATTGCAAATGGGTCGCGCCCGCAACGAAGTGCTCCACGACCTGGGTGCCCACACGGGGGTGGACGATCTCAAAGCCCTGGCCGCGATTCTCATTCAAG
>JBGTKH010000250.1:0-14703 GCA_041744735.1 Pirellulaceae bacterium
TTCTTGCGATAGCGCCGGCTGAACATCGGGCTGCGCGGGCGAGCGATCCGGGGTCAGTTCGCCGCCGCCGGGGATGCTGCCGCCGGGAGTTCCGTTGGGCGTGCCGGACTGGCTGCCCACGCGGTTGCCCGCGGGTTTCTCTTTGGTCTCGGTGCCGCTGCCGGGTTGCGACCCGGTGTTGCCGGTTTGGCCGGGGGCGGTCTGTTTGTCGCCCGGTTGATTCGAAGTGTCACCCGCGCCGGGTTGCGGTGCGGCGCCGGAACCTTCATCGGCGGCACTGCTGCTGCCGGCGCTGTCTTGGCCGGGTTGCTTAGCACCTTGCCCCGGCCCTTTCTCACCACCGCCGCTCTTGTCGCCACTTTCTCCGCCTTGCGAATCGGATTGGTGTTGGCTGTTAGTGGGTGACTGAGCGTCCGCTGGAGTCTGCGGGGCACCGTTCGATTGCGTCGGAGTCTTCTCGCCGTCTTGACTGGCGCCTTGAGATGCGGCAGCACCCGTGTCGTCCTGATTGTCTTGACCCGCACCCGCTTGACTGTTGTCACCTTGACCGGGCTGTTTCTGTTGATTCGACGCGGTGCCAGCGCCGCCTTGTTCGGGACGTTGCTGCGAATCGCCCTGAGGTTTTCCACTGCTGTCCGTTGCATTTGCCGGTTGACCTTGTCCTGGCTGATTTTCCGGCTGACCTTGCCCGGGTTGCTTTTCGGGTGGACCAGCCGTGCCCGTTTGCTGATTGTCGTCGGGGCGAGCGACTTCATTGGGTGAAGGTTGCTGGCCCGTCGATGAATTTGATTGAGTGCCGGGTTCAGCCGGCCGAGCGCCTTCGTTGTTCTGACCCGCTGATTGCCCTTGGCCTGTTGATGGGTCTTGTTGCTGCTGACGATGTTCCAATGCACGTTCGAAAACTTCGCCGTCGTGCAATGGCTCCTGAGGGCCGCTGCCTTGTCCTGGTTGGCCGCCGGCTTGATTGTTGGTTCCAGGCTGTCCCGTTTCGCCAGCGCCGTTTTGTCCATTGCTTGGTTGTCCCTGTCCCGGCTGACCCTGACCGGGTTGTCCATTGTCGTTTGCGTTGTCGCCTTGCCCCGTGCCGTTTTGTTCCTGGGCGGGATTCCCTTGGCCCGGTTGTTGATTATTGGATGGCTGATTGCCCGCGTTGCCTTCGTTCGGTTGCGGCTGACCTTTTTCGCTGCCTTGCTGAGGCTGCGCGCCTTCGTTGGGTTTCTCGCCCAGTTGCTGTGAACCGTCGTTCTTCGGCGGATTCTGTTGTGACGCATCCGGCTGAGGCTTTGGTTGCTCGCCCGCCGCCGGATCGTTCGGTTCCTCTGACGGATCTTTCGGTTCATCGGCCGCTGATTTTTCCGGGGCGATGATTTTAATGTGATAGTTGCGAGTTCGCTCGACGTTAGGCTCCGGCCGGCCGCTGAGGGCCGACTCGCGATTATCTTCTGCGACGGCCCAATACGTGACCTCGTCACCGGCAACCAGCCCCAGCGCGGCGGGCTTGAACTCATGACCGACAATCGCCTGACCGCGGCGCGGCGATGAGTCGCTCAGCAGCGGCTGGTCAATCAAATCAGTGCCGCCCTTCACGGCCCGCAACGACACTTTGCTCAGCGCGTAATCGGGATCAACCGCGCGCACTTCAATCAACTGCCGGCCATTCTCGGGCAACTCGATGCGGTCTTGCTTCGGAGTTAAGATTTCAATTTCGGGCGAAAGATCGCGGATCACCTCGATCCGATGCAAGATCGGCTGCTCGTTCTTCGGACCTTGCTCGGTGATGAAGCGAACCTGGTAGCTGGAGTGTTTCGGCGTCTTGCGGTCGTCTTGCAATTCGAGCAGGAAGCGACCTTGAGCATCTTGTCCGCTGGCCTGCATGATGACGGTTTCGATGCGTGAACCGTTCGTCGACGAATCGCCGTTGCTCGCGGACAGTGCCGAACCCGCCGGCGCCGGATCGAATTCGATGTAGGCCGATTTGATGGGCTGGTTGGCACGAGCGCGGACTGTGACCCACGTGCCTTCGAGCGCTCGCACGTCCCCCTGCCGCTCGACGACCAGATTCGGCCGCTCGGTGTAATCCGGGTAATCGTACTCGACGCTCTGCACCACGATTGTCGGCGCGGGCAACACGGTCAGGAAGAAGTCCGCGGTCGATGCGTCGCCAGCCTCGATTCTATAGGCCAAGCTCTGCCGGATGCCACCGTCGGTGGGCGGCAACGTGCACTTGTACTCGACGCTGTCTTTGGCAACGTGCATCGCCACCGGTTGCTGCACCGTTTGTTTGTCCTCGGTCGTGAAATACAGAGTCACCGCGTCGCCCGCACCGACGCCGCGAATCCGCGCCGACACTTCGACGGTTTGGCCGTGGAACACTGTCGTGCTGCCCGGCCTAACTTCGTCGATCTGCACGCGAGCAGGCCGAGCGATCTCGGCCCACGGGGCGAAGACTCTTGAAAGAGTTTGGAATGGGTCCTTGGGCGAGAGAATCTTGTACAAGCCGCAGACCGCCAGCACGCCGGCCAGCACGTATCCGATGCGAATCAGCTTCGAGCGGTCCACGGCCGAGTCGATCGGCACGTGCGACAGGTCGTCGGCCGCTCTTTGCTTAAGCGCCTGATACACCACGTCGTGCAGCGCGGCACGATTGGTGTGGAACATCCAGAAATTGATCAAGCTATTCTTCAGTGTCGGCTGACTCTGCTCGATCACCCGCGCCGCGTACGCCGGGTTGATGTGCCGAACCAGCAGTGGAACCAAGCGCATGCTCACGTAATACACGCTGCCGCCGCACAACGCGACCAGCGCCAATAGCCGCCCCCAAAATCCCAGCGCGAAAACCCACGAATCCACGATCGCCACGACCAGCAGAAACGCGAGTACTCCAACGGCCAACGTCATCAAAGCCCCGAACAAATCGACCAGCTTGACTTGCACGCGGGTCTTGTTCAGTTGCTGCTCGATGAACCGTTCGTACTGCGGACTCGGGCCGGCCTGCGAAGTGGTATGATTAGCGGTTCCGGATGCCATGAGACGGTTTCCTGCCGGTATTCAAAGTTCTGGCGTTTCGGCCACGTACAAATGTAGCACGAGCCGAAACACGCCTTCTACGGACCACATCCCATTATAGCCGAACCCCTCTGTGTAATCTGCGTTCTCTGCGTTTAAGTCGGAAGTGAAACGCAGATTTCGCAGATTACGCAGAGAGGGCTCCTTCCGTCCGCTCACCATCGGCTATGATCGACACATGCGTGATTCCAAACTATTTCGAGAAGGAAAGTAAACGATGGCGGCCAGCAGCGCGATCGACCGCGAGATGCTATGCAGTTGGGTGCGCGACGCGCGGGCGCGGACATTTGAGTTGATTGACGACTTGTCGGACGAGCAATTGCTGGGGCCGCCTCTGTCGATCATCAACCCGCTGCTGTGGGAGATCGGCCACGTCGCCTGGTTTCAGGAACGCTGGGTGTTGCGACACGTTGCAGGACAGACTCCGTTGCGATCGGATGCGGACGTGCTTTACGATTCCGCGGCGGTGGCTCACGATACGCGGTGGGACTTGCTGCTGCCGTCGCGCGAACAGACCTTGGCGTACATGCGCGACGTGCGCGACCGAGTGCTCGACAAACTGGCCGGCGACATGCTCAGCGACGATCTTCGTTACTTCGTCACGCTCTCCGTCTTTCACGAGGACATGCACACCGAAGCATTTACCTACACGCGGCAGACGCTGGGCTATTCCGCGCCGCGAATATCGTTATCGCGAGAACCGGATGTATTAACGCAACCGCATTTCACGGACGTAGCGGATGTTGCACAACCTCGGAATTCTTGCGGATTCCGCTACAAGGCACTCGGCGACGCGTTCATTCCCGGTGGCCAGTTTATGTTGGGCGCGACACCGGACGAAGCGTTTGTGTTCGACAACGAGAAGTGGGCTCATCCAGTGAGACTGGCGCCGTTTGCCATCTCGCGCACTGCCGCCACGCAGCAAGAGTTCGCCGCGTTTGTCGATGACCGCGGCTACCAGCGGCGCGAGTTGTGGAGCGAAGCGGGTTGGGAATGGCGTCAGCAAGCGGACGCGAATCACCCCGTTTACTGGCAACGCGAGCCGAACGGCCGCTGGTTACGCCGTGACTTTGACCGCTGGTCGCCCTTGGAGCCGCATCGGCCGGTGCTGCACGTCAACTGGTACGAAGCCGACGCCTATTGCCGCTGGGCCGGCCGCCGACTGCCGACGGAAGCCGAATGGGAAGCTGCTGCCGCTGCGTCGTCCGAATCAAACGGCTCGTCACTGGCTGTGGCAAAGCGACGTTTCCCTTGGGGCGACAGTCCACCAACTTCGCAACAAGCAAACCTCGAATGGCATGCGATGGGTGCCGTAGATGCTAACGAACTGCCGGCTGGTGACAGTGCGTTTGGTTGCCGACAGATGATCGGCAATGTATGGGAATGGACCGCGGATGAATTTCTCCCGTATCCCGGCTTCGTCGCCGATCCGTATAAGGAATACTCGCAGCCGTGGTTTGACACGCACAAGGTGCTTCGCGGCGGCTGCTGGGTCACGCGCCCGCGACTACTGCGGAACACTTGGCGGAATTTCTACACGCCCGACCGCCGCGACGTGTGGGCCGGGTTTCGCACCTGTGCGTTGAAAGTGTGAGCAGCCCGCATGAGGATCCTAATCGTCACGCCGGCGCCGCCACGGTCGCGGAAGGGAAATCGGATTACGGCCGTGCGCTGGGCTCGCATCTTGCGAGAGCTTGACCATCGCGTCGATCTAGCTCAGCAGTACGACCAGCAACCATGCGACGTATTGGTCGCGCTGCACGCCCGCCGCAGTGCCGGCTCGATCAAACATTTTCACCAACAGAATCCCCACAAGCCGCTTGTGCTAGCGCTCACCGGCACGGACTTGTACGGCGACATTCATCACGATGTGGCGGCACAGCGGTCGCTGGAATTGGCGTCGCGTTTCGTGCTGCTACAGGAGCACGGGGTCGGCCAATTGCCGAAGACGATGCGTGACAAGGCGCGCGTCATCTATCAGTCGGTTGTCGCGCCGCGATCGTGTCCGCCGCCGCTGAAAGGTGTCTTCGAGGTTTGCGTGATCGGCCACTTGCGCGATGTGAAAGATCCATTCCGAGCGGCGCTGGCGGCGCGGCGGTTGCCAGATTCATCAAATGTTCGCGTTATCCACGTGGGTGCCGCGCTGAGCGATCGCATAGCAGCGCGGGCTCGCGCGGAAATGGACGTCAACCCGCGTTACCGGTGGCTCGGCGAACTGCCACATTGGAAGACACAGCAGCGGTTGGCACGCAGTCGGCTGCTGGTGCTCAGCTCAAAAATGGAGGGCGGCGCGAACGTGATCTCGGAAGCGGTGGCCGTGTCTACTCCGGTCGTTTCTTCGCGGATCTCCGGTTCGATCGGTCTGCTGGGCGATGACTATCCGGGATACTTTGAGGTGGGAGACACACAAGGCCTGGTGGATTTGCTGCTGAAAGCTGAACGAGACCGCGAGTTCTACGCGGCGCTACGATCCCGCTGCCGGCGTCTGCGGCCGCTCATCGAACCGCGGCGCGAACGGCGCAGTTGGCAGCAGCTTCTGCGGGAACTAACGGGCTGATTTCCCAGTAGTCATGCCCGCGTGCCGCTTCTTCCAGATCGGCAATCGGCCGGTATGCGGACAGCGGCAGAAAATCGACGTCGTCGAGCAGCAAGTCTTCCTTCACCGACGCCAGCCGCGGGTCAGCCAGTGTCTCCAGCAGTGCACGTCGCAATCGCTGCAGCACGTGCGGCGATGTCCTCGCCGCGGTCACAAATGGCGGCGCGGGGACGTGTTGAGTTTGACACAAGACGCGCGTCCCGGCCCACGATCGCGGCCGATGCCGCTCCAACAGCGCGTACGTCACGCAATCGATCGCCGCCACGTCCGCCTCACACCGCATCAGCATGGCCAAACTGGCTTCATGCGATCCGCTGGTCTGTACAAATGAGAAGAACCGCCCGCGGCAATGCAGCGGTGCGACCATCGCTCGCAGAATGTTCATGCCCGAATGCGAGCTGAGTGTGTTGATCACACAGCGGGCTCCGCGTAGGTCGGCTAGCGTTTCGCATGCCGCGTCATCGCGGACCACCACGAAGCTGCTGTACTCACAGCGCCTGCAACCAGCCGCCAAGTAATGCGGCGTGGCGACAACTTGCAAATGCTGCGGATATGCCAACAGCACGTCATACCCGCAAGCTTGCCCGAACAAAAAGTCCGGCGACGACCACTGCTGCTCGTAATGTGCCTCCCGGTTGAGCATCGCAGGCACATCGCGCACCCCGTGCCGCCGCAAGTTCTGCGCGAACCGGCCCCACAGCGCATCCGTCGCCGCGCGGATTTCCGATAGATCGTACCAGGGAAGACTAGCCAGGGGCATAAAGCTCGCGAAGGTGGGACGGTTTGTGCAGTTGCCTGTAAGTATCGTCGCAGGGGTCGGAGGGATAGTACACTGCCAGAGCCATTGCCCCGCGGGCTAATAGTTTGGCAGAAAGAGCCCCATGTTGCAACTATCGCAGCCTGACCAACCTTAAACGCTTTCTGAAACAGCCTTGCGAAGTACGACGCCTTGGTCCACCTGTTCAAAGCCGAGTCTCTTGAAAAGGGCGATGGCGGCGGCGTTGGATTCTGTGACCTGGGCTTCGACCAGCGTCACACCTTGCAGTTGCATTTGCCGCAGGGTTTCGCTGATCAGGAACGTGGCCAGCCGCTGACGGCGCCGCGGTTCGGGGACTTCGACTCGGAACATGCCCATGGCTTGCACGCCCCAACTGCCGGCCAGCGGTTGCATGTCCCAGTAGATGACTTGGGCACACACCGGTCCGCCGGCGCGCGGCCGCACCATGAATTGGGCACCGTCGATTTGGCCGATCGTGCACGCCTGCCACCAATTCGCGGTGGGTAGGTCGAGCGTGGCGTCGGTCTGAAACTGCCGGCGGATTTGCTGCTGCACACGATCCACCACCGGACGAAAGTTGGCGAGGTTCCTTTGTAGCACCAGGCAGCGGTTGGTCTCGACGTAGCCGGCCGACTGAAACAGTTCGAGTTGCCGCGTATCCGATGCAAGCACGCCGGGCAATTCGCTGCCGCCGTAAAGTCCCAAGTAGAACGGGTCCAGTGGATGCATGCCACCGCCGTACAACGTGCGGGCACCGCGGCCGCGCAGGTAGAGTTCGCTCTGCGACAACAGTTCGGCAGCGATTGTTGTTTGCTCGGCGTGCGGCGAGACAAGCACCAGGCACGTCACGCCCGCTTCAGTGCTGATCGCCGAGCCCTCCCCGTTCGGGCCGAACCCCGCGTGCGCGAAACCAACCGGCCGGTCGCCGTCGACGGCTACAATGAAACCGTGGCGGTCGAAATAGAGTTTTGAAAGGATATGCCGCTCAAAGATCTGCGGCGTCATGGGCTGTAACAAACCGCGCTGCTGCGGCTGGCTGCACCAGATTTCGGCGATGGCTGGCGGGTCGGTGTTCAGGAAGGGGCGGTAGCGAATCACGGCTGTCAGGATGCTTTTTTTGACACTTGAATTTCGCGTTCGTTGTTCAGGTTCGTAGTTCCGGCTTCAGCCGGCCGAGCCGCATAAATGCGGAACTACAAACTGGTCCGCTTACTCACTATCCACGTCGACGAAGATATCGTCGCCCGTGACCTTGATCTCCAGTCGCGGGTGGACGAGCGACTTGTTGATCTGATGCTGGCCCGTCGTCACGTCGAATTGCCAACCATGCCAGGGACAGGTGACCACGCAGCCCGACAATCGTCCTTGTCCCAGCGGCCCGCCTTGATGCGGACAAACGCCGTCCAGCGCGTGGAACTGACCGTCGACGTTGAACAAAGCCACGATGCGGTCTCCGGCGACGGCTTCCAACGCACTACCTGGCGGGCAATCAGCGACGGCGGCGATGCGAATCCAGTTAGCCATCTTTTCCCCTTTGGAGTGCGGCAACTCGTCGCCGCTTTCGGATTTTTGGTAGATCGCCCGCGGACGCGACCATTCAAAAACGAAACGTAAAATTCCAAAAGCGGTGATGAATCACCGCACTCCATATCCGTTATGCGGCAGCCGCGGGTTTCTCTTTCGTGCGGCGTTTGGGCGGCGTGTCTTTCCAGCGCCGGTGGACCCACCAGTATTGTTGCGGCGCGCGGCGGATGATTTGTTCCAGCATCCGATTGTACCACTGCGTCAAGGGCTTGACGCCGGCCAGCGACTCGTCCCACGTTGCCGGATCGGCCACACCCTCTAGTCCCACCTCGAATTGTAGCGGCCGGTCCTTGCGCTGGGCATAGCACACCAGCAGCGGCGCGCCGCCCGTGAGTGCGAACAGCGCCAGCCCCTTGTGGCACGACGCGGGCCTTCCCATGAACTCCACGAAGCAACCCTTGGGCCCGGCGCTTTGATCGCCCAAGAGCGCCAGCGTGCCGCCTGTTTCCAACACGCGCTGCACCTGCTGCGCGCTGCCAGTTTTGGGCAGCATGAACTGGCCTTTGGCTCCGCGGAAGCGGCTTACGAAGCGGTCCAGATACGGATTGTCCAGCGGCCGCGCGATCGTGAACGTCGAGAATCCCAGCAGGCCCGTGATGTAGCCAGCCAATTCAAAGTTCCCGAAATGCCCAGAGACGAGCACTATCGGCCGTGGCTCGAGCAAATAGTTGACCAGCTCACGAATCCGCAAGATGCGGACGTGGTTTCGCCAATTCGTGTCGTGAATTTTGCGCGGGACGTGAGCGATTTCGCAGACCATTAAGAACAGATGCCGCCACATCCGCCGCGCCACGCGTTGCCGCTGCGCCGGTGTCCAATCGGGAAAGACGTGCTTCAGGTTGTCGTCAGTGACATCGAATCGCAACCCCACCACGTGGCAAGCCACCAGTGCAAGCAATCGCGCGATACGATCGCAGGTCTCAATCCGCAGCGCCTGGACGATGCAGATAAACACCCGGACAACGAAATATGTCAACCAGTCCAACAGCCGTTGAAGCGACACGTGCGATCCCTTAACGCGACCGCATTTCAAACCGTAGCCGAAGTTGTGAAACTTCGGAATTCTCACGAATTCCGCTACGAGGCGCGGTTTCGAAATGCCTCGAGTCATCAAGCGGCAACATTTTGGCAGGAACACGATTTTCGGGGAAGAGCGATCATGGCCCGGACCCTATGCCCGTTATCCCATCAATCGTAGAATGGGCACCGCACCATCACGGAGTTGCCACGTGCCGAGTCTGACGATCGAAAATTACGTCAAAACGATCTACCAAACGTGTGTCCGACAGAGCAATAGTCCGGCGGCGACCGGTCAGCTTGCGGCAGCGCTGGGTGTTTCGCCCGGCACGGTGACCAGCATGCTGAAGACGCTCAAGGACACTGGGCTGGCGGAGTACACACCCTACGAAGGCGTGCGGCTGACCGAGGCCGGGCGGCGGCTGGCGCTGCGTGTGTTGCGGCGGCATCGGCTGATTGAATTGTTCCTGGCACAAACGCTGCAGCTCACGTGGGACGAAGTCCACGAAGAGGCCGAGAACATGGAGCACGCCGTCAGCGATTTGCTGGTCGATCGCATCGATGCGTATCTGAATTATCCCGCATGCGATCCGCACGGCGATCCGATCCCCAAGGCCGATGGCTCGGTGGTGTCACCCGCCAGCCGCAGCCTGACCGAATGGCAAGTTGCCGAGCCCTTTCGGCTGGTGCGCGTGCTCGACCAATCGCCTCAATTTCTACGCTATCTTAGTGACGCGGGCCTGTCGCTGGGCACGGAAGGCCAAGTCATTGCCAACAGCCAAGAGGCCGGCGTGGTCACGGTCAACATCGGCGGCAACGACACGACGCTGGCCCGCGACGTGGCCGACAAACTGCTGGTGGCCACCCCGCGCGATAGCACCTAGCAAGAAATCCGCCCATTCTGGCGTTGGGGCGACGTTGACGCAATCGGAACTCGCCGCTAAAGTCTGGGGCCGGCGCCCGCCAGGTTTCTCCGTTCGACGGCCAGCGCCATGGCGGGGTGATTCAACGCACGCATTTCGACATCATGCAAGCACTCGTTACTGGTAGCAGTGGGCTGATTGGCTCCGAGGCGGTTTCGTTTTTCGACCGGAAGGGATATTCGGTCGTTGGCGTCGATAATAATATGCGAGCCGATTTCTTTGGCCCGAAAGGGGACACCACGCGAAACCGGGAGCGCTTGGAGCAATCGTGCCGTAGGTTTCGCCACATCACTCTGGACATCCGCGATCGAACGGGAGTCGACCGGTTGTTCGCCGAGTTCGACTTTGACGTAATTATCCACGCGGCCGCTCAGCCGAGTCACGACCTGGCGGCCCAAAGACCGTTCGACGATTTCGACGTCAACGCGGTAGGCACACTGAATTTGCTCGAAGCGTGCCGGCACCATTGCCCGCAAGCCGTATTCATTTTCATGAGCACGAACAAGGTCTACGGAGACGGTCCGAATCGCGTCAAGCTAAAGGAACTGGAAACTCGCTGGGACTATGACGACCCCCAGTACGAACAAGGGATCGCCGAGGACTTTTCGATCGACCAATGCCTGCATTCGCTGTTCGGTGTTTCCAAAGTCGCCGCCGACATTCTGGTGCAGGAGTACGGAAAATATTTTGGCTTACGTACGGGCATCTTCCGGGGTGGCTGTCTGACGGGTCCGCAGCATTGCGGAGTGGAGCTGCACGGGTTCCTGAATTACTTGGTGCTCACGGCGCTTCGTGAAGCGCCTTATACGATTTTTGGTTACAAAGGCAAGCAAGTTCGCGATCAGATCCACAGCTACGACGTGATCAACGCCTTTTGGCATTTCATCCAGAGTCCTCGTCCAGGCGAGGTTTATAACTTGGGCGGTGGCAAGCAGAACGCGGCTAGTGTGCGGGAGTGCATCGAGCTGATCGCCGAGATGTCCGGCAAACGGCCCCAGGTATCGTACCGTGAACAAAACCGCATTGGAGACCATATCTGCTATTACTCGGACCTATCCAAATTCCGTCGTCACTTTCCGAAATGGGATCTAACATACAGTCTTAAGCAAACCATCGAAGACATAGTCAGGAGCGTTCACGACCAGCGACGATTGGCCGGTTAAGCCGCCGGCCGTTGGAATCATCACTTTTCGCGCTCTTTGCCAGACTTCAAAAGCGTGCCGCAATCGAGGTAAGAATCAATGACCGTAGCCGACATCCCGTTGTACAAGCGTTCGACAATCCTGCGCGCGTCGATCGATTCCGTGCGGAATTCGCTGCGCTTCGCCGGCCGAAGATGCAATCGATGGGGAAAATATCTTGGACGCTCGCGTGCCATCAACGCGTATCTGAAGTCACACGCAGTCAGAAAATTGCACGTCGGGGCCGGAACCAATTTTCTTTCCGGATGGCTGAACACGGATCTGATCGTTTCATCTCGGTCTCGAGCGGTGTATTTGGATGCGACGAAAGCCTTTCCGTTGCCCGACAGGGCGTTCGATTATGTGTTTAGCGAACACATGATCGAACACATCGGTTACAAGGACGGAAAATCGATGCTACGTGAGTGCTGGCGGGTCTTAGAGCCCGGCGGCCGCATCCGGATTGCGACACCTTGTCTTGACAATTTGATGCGACTGCATCAATCGCATCACGACGAGCGCTCGCAGCACTATATTCGATGGGTGACCGACTACTTCTTGCCGGAGATAAAGGAGTATCGCCCATCCATTGTGATCAACAATGCCTTTTATAATTGGGGTCATCAGTTCATATACGACCGCGAGACGCTGAAATCCGCACTGGAAAATGCCGGGTTTAAGGATGTCGTCGAATTCTCACCCGGCAACAGCGGCGACGAGAACCTTCAAGGCCTTGAACGGCATGGAAAGGTCATGGGCAACGAGGACGTAAATCAATTTGAAACCATGGTCTACGAGGCGCGCCGGTAACCGCAATGGCAACGTTTGTTCTGATCGATCATTCGCTGAAGGGAATGGGCGAGCATCACTTTGACTATGCGGTCCATATCCTGCGCGCTGCCGAGTCCGCTGGTTACGAGATTGTACTGGCCACCAACCAGCGTTTTCAAGATCGAAGCTCCCTGCCTGCGAATTGGCGCCTCTATCCGCTATTTCGCTACGACATGCACTCGAAGTTTGCATTTTATATTGGCAACCAGCGGCGTAGGCCGGTCGATCCACTGCACCGCCGGATCATCTGGACCACGGAGCCGTCCAACCAATGGACGCCGCTGGCTGCGGCGTTGGATCTCCTTGATGTATGCCGCGCTGTCGTGCATGGCCGTGAGCGCCGCCGCCGATTGAATTACTTCACAGCGGCGTGCGAAAAACTTTTCCAGCACGTGCGATTGAATCGCGGCGATCACGTCTTTCTGCCGTCGATGACAGAATTCGATTTTCTGGGCTTGGTCCCATACCTAAAAGGAGCGCCGGACAGCCAAGTTGCCGATTGGCACTGCCAGTTACATTGCCCCATTCTCGAAGGCCGACCGCCCGACCACGAGCGTCAGCGGGATCGCGTCGAAGCGATGCGACGGCATTTCCGCGAAGCGCTGCGGCAAGTCCCAGATCAACGGCTACATTTTTACGCCACAACGGAACAGTTGGCCGACCAGTGCAATCACCTGCGGGTCGCACATTTTGAGGAATTGGCGTACCCGGTGAGTAAGGCGTTTCGGCAAAGGCCGCCATCGGTTCCATCGTCGCACGTGGCGTTCGCCCGACCGGCCCATGCAATCGGTGCGGCGGGAGAAGCAGCGCTCGCCGACGTTGCTCCCTGCCAAAACAGACCGCTGCGAGTGACCTGTGCCGGCACCATTCGCAAGGAGAAAGGACAGCAGCACCTCGTTCACCTATTGAATCACCTTTGGAATGACTATTTTGCAACCGGCAAGCTCCAGCTCGTGGTCCAGTCCGACAAGCCCGCGTACCGACTGCCACTTCCCAATCATCCGGCGACACCGTCAAAGGAAACCGAAAGCGAACCTTGTCCGGGCATCGAGCCCGTCCTCTATGCGCCTTATCCGCTCAATCCCTTCGAGGACAAATATGTCAACTTGATTCGGGATAGCGATATTGGACTGTTTCTGTACGACAGCGACCAATACTACGCGCGATACTCGGCAATCTTGGGAGAGATGCTGACTGCTGGCGTTCCCGTGATCGTACCGGCCGGATGCTGGCTGTCCGAGCAGATCGCGGAGCCGACGTATGACTATTTGGAACGACTACCACAAACACTGCCCGTGCTCGGCCGTTTACGCACAACCGACGTGCTGTGGAGGAACCTTTACGGGACCCTCGAAGAATCGTCGCCGATAGCGCGCAACGTGAGATTCGGCGACGCGCTGTCCGCGGTCACCGGCGAACTTGCTGTCCCCAACGGTTCGACGGATCTGTTGGTTACGTTTCGCTGGGCGCGGCCAACTCAGCCCGGTGCGTATATCCGGCTGCAATCAGACCAATACGACGCTGACGGCCAACGCATCGGCCGCTCCGTCAACATTGTTGGTCAGCGCAGAAACGGCGGGGACTTGCCCGTGTTAATTCACTTGCAGCGCAAGGCCAGCCGCGTCCGCCTGACGTGGAAGAATGCTTACAACCAGGAACTGCTGTCGGTGGAGGACGTGCAAATCGCTTTTCTCTCGGCCAGCGAATTGCCCAGTGGCAGATGCCCGGCCGGCGCGGTCGGTCTGGCCGCAGCCGATCCGCGACACGCGATCGAGCTGCTTGAGGAAATGGAGGCGCACTACGCGCACTATCGTGCTACGGCAGCAGCGTTTTCCGACAAGTGGTTTCAGGCTCATGAACCGAAAAGAACTGTCGCGCATTTGATGGCCAATGGATGTGTCGATCCAAATTCGTCGCGCGAGGCGAAAGTCCATCGACAGCGCATTTTGTCTTCCTAAGCGAGTAGACATCGGCAAGGAGGCCGCTCATGATACAAGCACTCGATACAAGCCTTCCCAAATCAAAAACAGATACCTCAGGCGCGGGACTAATGACCACACGCGTCCGCTCGCTGATTCGCGGAGTCTTTCATCGCGTAAACTACCGCGTCATTCACCGAGACAAGTTCCCCAAAGGCGACCTGCTGACGTTTTGTAGGAACATCGCGCGGCGTGGATTTTATCCGCGTCATATTGTCGACGTGGGCGCGAACAAAGCTCGCTGGAGCGGCAAGGCTCGCAAGATCTTCCCACAAGCCACCTTCACCTTGATTGAGCCGCAGATCGAAATGAAGCCGTACCTTGACCGCTTTTGTGCGACGGCCAAAGATTCTCGCTGGATCAACGCGGGCGTAGGATCTGCCAACGGCACGGCGATTTTTACGGTCCATCCTGATACGGTATCCAGTAGTTTCACAAATACCAAAGAAGAAGCCGCAGAGAACGGCTGGCAGCAGCGCGAAGTCCCGGTGATTACGTTAGATCACCTTTGTACTAACGTCATTGATTGCATTCCTGAGATGGTAAAGGTGGATGCCGAGGGGTTTGAGTACGAGATTCTGAAAGGCGCAAAAACACTGTTTGGTAAAACTGAACTGTTCCTTCTTGAGTTGCCGTTCTTCGCACCACGTCCGCAAGGTTTAAGCTTCGACCAAATGATCCAAATCATGGCCGATTATGGCTATAAGCCCTACGATTTCACAACCTTTCAGCGGCGCCCTTACGACGG
>JBGTKH010000251.1:0-3793 GCA_041744735.1 Pirellulaceae bacterium
CCAATCGGGCTTCCAATCGATCGCGTTCGACTTCTTGGTGCCTTGCGTTTGCAGTTCCAGAACTAACAGCCCGTCTTGAAAGTATCCGCGAGTGATCGCCGGCGCCGTGCCGCTGGTCATCTCGCTCGTGAAATGCACCAACTGTCCGTTGGGTTTTTCAGTGCTGCTGAATTCAAGCTTCTGAGTCACCGTCTGGCCGAACCGTTTCACGCTGACTTCGCTTTCGAGGTCGATCCGCAGCAACTGCTGTCCCTCTTCGGCGACTGGCGTGACGGTCGTGTGCACATAACCTACTTTCGCGCCATCGATGTACAGGGCGTCCCAAACTTCCTGATGCACGTCGGCGGAGGGATCTGACGCGGCAGCATCCGGCCGCGCGTTAGCCGGCTCATTGACCGGCGCGTCGATCTCCGCGGGCGGGTTGCACGCAGTTCCTAGCAACGCGGCCCACAACGCTAGCAACATGAAGAACGATTGAGTACGAGCAGACATTGAAGGGCGACCTCGCTGTCGATGTTATCCGCAAAGTTCACGTAGAGCTTCCTAATTGACACGGCTCAATATATCAGACGTCATGACTCGCCGACGAGGCGAATCGAAACGCGGCCGAGCGCATCAGACTTGCCTCATTGCCCTGAATTCTACGACTAGGCAGCCCCTGCGGCGCGGCCGCGCGGAAAACTTGCCGAGACTTGCCGGTTTACGGAGCGGGCGAATAATTTTCTGCCGTAACTTGCCGCCCGTTTGCTGGCCTGCCAAAGGCAAAGTGCTAGACTACCTTGGAGTGCGGTGACTTGTCACCGCTTTAGGAATTTGAAGCAAGTGATTCGTCACGTCTCCATATTCCACGTCCACCGGCCATCGTCACAACCCACGTGCGATAGAATCCGCGGTGACGAATCAAAGCGGCGACGAATCGCCGCACTCCAAAGGGCCGGCCGCAATGGTTGTTCCGTTTGTACGGCCGCCTGAGAACAACGGGGGCCACCGCATAAGTTGCCGCACGAAATTGCCAGCGGCAACGCCGAAAACGTGACCTAGGTTTGCATAAACTCACCCCGCCGACCGCTGAGCCGTCCCCCTTGAAGCTCGCCTGGAAACACACACAGAGGACGAAGATGGGCTTTCTGAAGAAATTCTTTCGCAGCGTTTTTCACGAAGGGGCACCCTCGACGGCTAACCATAGCAGCTTCGAGCAGCTTTCAGACGAGCAGTTGGAAGCCCATCTGAGTGTCGCGCGCTACGGCAACTTCACGTTGACCGACGCCGTGCGGCCGTCGTACGACTTGCAGGTTCGCCCGCAGCAAGGCTATCGCCACGACGTGTATCACGACGAAGAGAGCAAATCGCGCGTGCCCGTGCTGATGGCGGCCGCGTCGAAGGAGATGCTGTTCGATTTGTTCATGGACCTGCTCGATCCGCTGGGCAGCGAAGTGGACGTGGTGTTGGAAACCAGCCACAACCGCGACAGCGGCGGCCACACGGACCTGTACCGCGAACACATCGACATGCCGGTGCTGAAGAGCATCCTCTGGGATTACGAAGAGATGCTGCTGAACGACGGCTGCACCGGCATCGCCGTGCTCAACCCCGCCGTGCCGCAGGAAGTGCAGTTCGACGAACACAAGCTGCTGATCGTCTACGGCCGCCCGCTGGAGACGTACGAGCACCTACTCGAATCGCGCCGCGTCCGCTGCAACGACGAACTGAAATTCGTCACCGAAGCCGAACACGTCCATTCGTCGAGCGACCAGTACTATCAACAGTTCGAGGAACTGAAGATGCGCCTGGGCATGGACGGCATGCACGCCGACATGGACATGGACAGCGCCTACGGTTAGAAAAGTCATCATCGCGCAATCGCCAAGAAGCCGAGCCGGGATGCTCGGCTTTTTGCGTTAGCGGTCAAAGCCGTTTGCCACAAGGGCAAGGAGACGAACTTACGATGCCGAGCATTCAATCTACGGCAACTGTGTCCGAGTTGGTCCCGTTGCTATTCGTCGACGACATCGAAAAGGCAGTGGCGTTTTATTGCGAGCGGCTGGGGTTTGAGTTGGTGAACAAGTGGGAGCCGGATGGAAAGCTGTCGTGGTGTCGCATCGAGCGGGGCGGGGTGGCGGTAATGCTGCAGCAGGCTTGTGCCGAGGACGGCCCGGCGGAAGGACGCGGGCGCGGCGTGGGGTTCTTCTTCAACTGCGATGACGTGGACAAGGCGTACGCCCAGTTTTCTGCCAACGGCCTGAAGCTTGATCCACCCGCTGTTGCGTTCTACGGCATGAATCAGGTATTTTTCAAAGACCCCGACGGATACGAACTCTGCTTCCAGAGCCCCGCCGAGCCAGCGTAACGGCGTCGAACAATGGTAATCAAAATTGTCGTTTGGGAAGAAGACGGGACGTGGCTGGGATACCTGCAGGATTTTCCCGACTACTGGACGCAGGGCGAGACTCTGGACAATCTCAAAGAGCATCTGAAGGATTTGTACCAGGACATCACCGGCGGTTCAATTCCCAGTATTCGCAGGGTCGACGAGTTGGTGCTGCCGTAAAGCGCGTCGATCTGAATCAACTCTCGTCCATTGCTGCATCGTCAGCGCTCTGGCTCTCGACCCATTCGCGCAGCCAAACCAAGTCTTCCTTGAGTTCGGTGATCGACTCTTCCAGGCCAACGAAGTCG
The DNA here is from genome assembly GCA_041744735.1 of Pirellulaceae bacterium. Lineage (GTDB taxonomy): Bacteria > Planctomycetota > Planctomycetia > Pirellulales > Pirellulaceae > JBGTKH01. The sequence goes on from JBGTKH010000251.1 coordinate 2,677, forward strand.
CGGCGGAAGCGGCGGTAGGCGGCGAGCAGCGTCAGCAGGCCGGCGATCAGCAGCAGCGCGCCGAGTCCGACGGTCCACCAGTGATGTTCGAGTTGAAAATGCGCTTCAAGCTGCAGCGAGAGCGCGACCAGCAGAATCGGCAGACCGATGATCGCCGTCATCGCGCCCATGCCGCCGACGATGGCCAGTCGTTTGGTCACGGCCAGATCGTGACGAATTTCGGCTTCGGCCAATTGGCGGCGCAGAGTGAGCATCTCGGACAAGTCCGACAGCGCGTGGCGAGCGTCGTCGCCGAGTACGGAAAAGCCGGAGGTGGCGGTCTCAGGCATTTGTCTGTTTTAAAGTAGGACGGATTGCTAATCCGTCCTGAAGCGATACACACGGACGGATTCGCAATCCGTCCTGAAGCGATACACACGGACGGATTCGCAATCCGTCCTGAAGCGATACACACGGACGGATTAGCAATCCGTCCTGAAGCGATACACACGGACGGATTAGCAATCCGTCCTACACTTACCAAAACCGTCGGAACAGCCGGCCGAGGAAAAATCCGGCGACGGCGGCTAGGATCACGCCGGGGCCAGGGTGCTTCTTGACCAAGTCCAAAGTGCCGTCGATCATTTCGCCGATGGCCAACACTACAAAAAGATGTCCTTTTCGTGAATCTGGCTGGACGGGACCTGGCCTTGGCGGCGGGCTTCGGCCAGCAGTTCTTCGCCGGTGCCGTGATAGGCGTAGATCGCTTCGCCGGGGCTGACGTGCTGGTTCCAGTGCCGCTGGTAGATCGCCGCCAGGTCCTTGTTTTTGGCGAGCACCGAGGGCACAGCGTGCAGCATGACCCGCCGCCGCTGCCGGCGCTGGAAGTAACGGCCGACGATTCGCGGCAGGATCGATGAAATCCACGTGTCGTGCACGTGATCGACTAGCCGCGGGATCACGTAGCGCGGCCGGTGCAGCGGCCCGAGCGCCTCGTGCATGGCCTCGGTGAACAGGCAGTTGTCTTCCTCGCTGGCCTGTTCCAGAAACATTCGCACGTAGCCGCCGGCTCGCTCGCCGACATGCACGCCGCGCCGCGCTTGCACCAGCTTGGCCTCGTGCAGCGCGCCGAGCACCG
>JBGTKH010000252.1:0-17596 GCA_041744735.1 Pirellulaceae bacterium
CATCGGCTCTTTGGCCACCTTGAAGGCGTCCATCTGAGAACTGGTCATCAGGTCGTACGTCTTCTTCAGAATTTTCAGGTGGTCTTCGGCCGCCGAGCCGCGGTTCTGGCCGATGAAGCCCGTCTCGACCAATTCCAGGGCCTTCATGCGTTGCAGCAAGCGCTGTTGATCCAAGCCCATGTCCAGGTTCCGCACTTGGCCGGTGCTGCTGACCGTGAACGGCGCCCAAGCCATGCCCAGGAAGCCTGGCCCCACGCTGCCGCCGCCGACCGCGACGAACGGCGGAATTTGCAGTTCCGGCCGCTGGTCGATCGTCTCATGCGAGACGACCGCGCCGTAGCTGGGGTGTTCGATATTCGGGTTCGGCACATAGCCGGTGTGCATGTAGTAGCGGCCACGGCCGTGATCGGCTTCGCGAGTGCTCATGCTGCGGACGACCGCCAGTTTGTCCATCACGTTGGCCGTCATCGGCATGTGTTCGCTGATCTGCACGTCGCCCTTGGTGCTGATCGGGCGGAAGGGACCGCCGGTGTTCGCGCCGGGCTTAAGATCCCAGATGTCCATTGTGGAGGGACCGCCGCTCATCCAGAGCAGGATCGCCGACTTGCGGCGGCTCTTTAGATCGGCTGCATGCGTCCGCAGCGTGTGGCCCAGCGTCAAGGCCGGAATCGTCATTGCCGACGCTCCCGCCATGTGCGTCATAAAATGCCGACGACTCATCCCCTTAGGTACGATACTGTTCATAGTTTTCGGTCTCCCGTGTGAGTGCTTCTGTGAAACCTGTTTCCGCGAGAAACTGGGTTTCTAAAAAGGCTGATTGGTGAAAAGGTTTAGTGGTTAAAAATAAACTCGTTGCTGTTGAGAACCGCCCACCACACGTCCTGCAAAGCCGACGCGGTGTCACCTTTGCGTGCGATCAGCAGTTGATTGGCGATGCCAAGTTCCGATGACGAGGGCTTGCGAGTCAGGGCAGCCAGAAACAGGTATTCGATCTGCTCCGGTGGCCGCTTGCCGCTCTTGGCGACTTGCGCTAGGAAGCTTCCCTCCTCGGTGCCGGTCGCCTTCTTGATCAAGTCGCCGTTCATCATCATCAGCGCTTGAGGAATTGTGCCGTTAAAGGTCGTGGCTTCATCTCCTTCGTCAGTGCCGAAAGCGATGGTGAACTGTTGCAGCCATTCGGTCTTCGTTTTCTCTTGCTCTTCGTAAGTGCCGCGAGTCTTGTGGGCCTCGGTTGCCGTTAGCAGCGACTCGTACAACTCCTCGGCACGCATCTGCCGCAGATAGAAGTGGCTGAACTTCGGCGTCTCACCGAGCAATGGGTCGTCGCTGGCGTTGGAAGACGTGGTTTTGCTCGACAGCGAATACGGTTCGCTCAACGCAATCCAACGAATCAACTCTTTAATGTTGAAGCTGTTCTTTCGCAACTCTTGTCCGAGATAGTCGAGCAGCGCCGGATGCGACGGCGGGTTGTGCGGCCCCAGGTCGTCAATCGGCTTCGTAAAACCGTAGCCCAGGAAATGCGCCCACATCCGATTCGCCATCATCCTGTCCATGAACTCGGACTTGACGACCAACTTGCCCAACTCCGTTCGCCGGTCCACGTCCGAAACAAAACCGCTGCGACCGATCTCGGCGCCGTCCACGAAGATCGGATATGCAACTTTCAGCAACCCGTTGCGCAGTTCGAAGTAGATCTCCGCTTCTTCCGGATTGCTGCCTTCACCTGAAAAATCTTCGTTGACCAATTCAGCCGAGGCGATGTCGCGCGTGCCGGGCACAAACTGCCGCAAAGTTCGCGTCTGTCGGAGGAAGGCATTCATCTCCCAGAATTTCTGCTGCTTCCATTCATTGAACGGATGATTGTGGCACTGCGTGCATTGAACCTGTAATCCCAGAAAGATTTTGGTCACGTCCGCAGTGGCCTGCGTGGCCATTTCGGCATTTACTTTGTCGGCCAGGAAATTCACGGCACCGTTGAAGCCCGGCTCCCCAGGCACGGTGACGCCGGTCGCCGTGACCAATTCCATAACCATCGCGTCGTATGGCTTGTTGCGAGCGAACGAATCACGCAGGTATTTCTGCAAGCCCGCACGATTCGCCATGGCATCGCGGCCCGTGCCGCCACTGCGTCCGATCAGAACGTTCGTCCACAGGGTCGTCCAGGTACGAGCGTATTCTTCCGTGTACGTCTCGTCGTAGAGCAACTTGTTAACCAGCTTCGATCGCTTGTCGGGCGACGAATCTTTCAGAAACGCTTCCGTCTCGTCCACCGAAGGAATGCGGCCGATCACGTCCAAGTACAACCGCCGGCACCATTCGCCTTCAGTCGCCGGCGCCGAAGGTGTGATTTGGTAGTCCGTCCACACTTGGCGGATCTGCTCGTTGATGAAGCGGACCTGTGGGCTGCCCGACTCGTACGCCGGACTTGCATCTCCGGGAGCAGCGAGTGCCGCCGGTGCAATCAACGCTAAAACGAAACCTGACAATGCTGCGAGCGAGCAAGATGTGTTGACCCTAGTCATGTTAATCCTCAATTCTCTCTGCTTGCGTACCAACCGTACACACCCTGACCTCGCAGTATGAAACGGCGAGGCCAACGAAAAGTACTCAAAACGCTGCGGATTTTTCCGCTAAGTTCATTCATGCTAATGCCGTAGCACCATTAGTCAATCGTACCCCCCGATGTTGCCGACGGAAATCTCCGCATCCACCGGATCAACTTGGGAATACGTAGCCGAAGTCGCAAGACTTCAGGGCCATCGTCCTGTGGGAAAACTGAACTCGTGCGAGTTCAGCTACGAAGTCGTCCACAGCCTTTCAGCGGTGTATCGTAATCACGCAACTGTTGCGAAACAATACACGCAAAATAAAACAGGCGAGTTGGGAGCCGGCCGAATGCCAAGCTCCCAACTCGCCTTGTGCCTGCGGATTCCGTGTTAAACGGCCGCCCGGCCTTTGCCTCTCTCTGTCGCCGGGTGCCTCAAATCACTGTTCCCGAAGACTTCTGCAGCCTGTGTATTTCGAGCATTTCTGCCGACAGGTTGTGTTTGCCTCTTCCAGAAGCCGGCCCCACAGTTCGACTCTTCTCTGTTCCAGCCCCGCAGGTCGTCCCGAAATCCGCTACCAGACGATACGTTGGCTATCGCACGTAAGAAGCAAACCGAGTGCCAATCGTTTCACGGCGACGTGACGACGAGGTTGCCGCTCACGACGTAGTGGTTTAACGTCGACCGCGACGGGAAATCCAAACCACGACCTGCCGCAGCAGACTGACCGCGACCATCAGTAGCACGGGCGCGGCTAACGTGAAGAGAATGAACGCCAACTTCAGCGACTGGCCGCCCTCTTGTGCTCGCACCATGTAGGACGCCGCCGCCGCCACAACTGCCAGAACGAGCATCACCATCATCAGGCCGGCCAGTCCAAAGCGCGGCTGCCACGGCTTAGGAACATTCGAGGGCGGGATGCTGCCTTGGTCGGCCATGAGTCACGTTGGCTGAATCAGTTCAGCGGCCGGATGCGCTCGACGATTTGCTGGTGCGACATGCGTTCCGCAATCGGCAGTATGACGTAACGGGCACGCTCGCCGCAACAGTCCAGAATAATCTGTTTGTCGTTGGGCGTGCGGCAGCCGTCGGGACACGGTTCGTGACCGTGAATCAACACGCTCGCACCGAGCGCTTTGGCAAAAGCCTCAGCGTTCTGCACGCGATAATCACGCCCCCACACCAATCGAAACGCGGCCCCCCGCGGCGCCAGATCGGCCGGCTCGAACGGCCGCTCGAAGATGCTCATGTCGAATTCGCCTAGATCCGTTCCGTCGGGCAAGCTGTGGCAAATGAACACGCCGCTCGCCGTTCGCACGGCCAACGGGCACGTGCGCAGGAATTCAAAATACGCATCTCGCACTCGTGGCGTCTCGCTGCCATACATTTCTTGCAGGCCCGTGCGAAAGAGCAGGTTGAGCACGCGCTGCGATTTGACGATGGTAAAATCCGTCAACTCCGCCAACTCGTGATTGCTGAGGATAAAGTGGAATCGCTCCGGATATTCAGTCTTCAGCCGCGCGACGTCCTCCAGCATCAAATGCGACATGCAGCCGCCCGACGGATACGTCGGCCCGCCGTGACAAACTTCCTGCACCACCAAATGCCGCCGCGGCCGCGCGTTCAGATCCGCAATCTCGAGCAGCTTTTTGAAGTTCAGCCGATTGCCGTGCAAATCCGCCGTAACCATCACATCGTTAGCCGACTCGGACGTCAATACGACCACGTTCCCCTGCCGCGCCGGCGTATTGCGATTCGCCTCGGCCGCCTGCAGATAGGTGGCGACGACCCGTTGGATGGTTTCCTGAGAAGCAACCATGATGGCCCCAAAGGCTACCACGTTTGATAGCAGGTGTCCACAAATTCGAAAGACGGGTAGTGGAACATTTTGGTAGCCGAAGTCGTGAGACTTCGGAAGTGTCACCACTTCCGCTACGGGAACTTGTACCTCTACCGAAAGACGTAATGCCGCTGGGCGCGTTTCGTCGGCGTTGCGCCGACTACGATCAACCCGCCTGTGCCGATTTTCTCAATTTTCCCAATTGTAACGCCGATGAACGATTCTAGGCAGCGTAACCAGCCCGCGGAAAGGAATCCCTCGACATGAAACGTGCGCTACTAGCACTGACGGCCGCGATGATGCTCTTGGCCAGCCAGACAGGCTGTCAATTGACGCAGAGCGCGGCCTGTGGTCGCTGCAACGGCGGCTGCCCAAACTGCGGCAACGGATACGTGTACGGCAGCCGAGATGCCCCCGGCTTCTTTGACATGGTGCACGCCAAGAAAGCCGCCCGAAGAGCCGCCGCCGGTCCGCAAACGCCGACCTACAGCTATCCCTACTACACAACTCGCGGCCCGCGCGACTTCCTCGCAGACAACCCGCCCAGCATTGGGCGATGATGTCGGGCGAGCCACTCGGTTCGGCGCTCGCGGCCATTCATCGTCTCAGCATCTGAGCCACTTCAAGACCGATCAGCATCAGAACCGCTAGTACGACGAAAACGAGCGCGGCTCGCAGCCACATTGGCAATTGCGAGGTAAGCGGAATGTGCTCTTGCCCGGGATGAAACGGCCCGGTCGGCGAAGCGGCGGCTGAGGTCAAGTCGTCGGTTCGTGATTGACGAGCCCGAACCAAGAGCTGAATTCCCTCTCGCGATTCATCGAGCATCTCCAGCAGTTTTCGCCCTAGGCACCCCAGCCGCCCGCGGACAGATTTGCTTTCCTGCCGAATCACGCGCTCCAGGTAATCCGCAACAACTTTCGGAGATCTTTGGAGTTCATCCAGGGCCAGCTCCGCATGCTGGCTCATCAGTCGCTCGTAGATGGCCTGCACGTACTTGGCCAATTCCGCCGACCGTTCCGCGACCAGACATCGAAGTGGCAGCATGTCGTCGGGAACGTGCGCGGAGAAGCGTTCCCAAACCTGTAACTCGCGAGCGAGCGCCGCGACTGCCGGCAGATAGACGTCGTCATCGTCGCAGTTCAGCGAATCAACAGTCGCCTCGGCCAGCGGCATCGCGAACGCGGGCTCCGCCGTATTCCTCAGCATCATCACCTTGCTCATTTCGTATTGCACGCTGTTGCGCTGAAGAATATAGACCAACCGAAACCAAAGTCCGGGATGGCGTCCTGCCAGAAACGCCCGAATGACGAGCCGCCGCGCCTGGCGACGAAACGTCTGCCGCGCCCGCTCTGGAACAAGATGCAAGCAACGCCGACGTTGATCGGCCAATCGAATCACGCACGACGTTATAAAACCAACGCCCGTGCATCCCACGCGAATCAAGGTTTCAATAGTCAGTATCCGGCCGAGCAGCGATGAAACGTCGTCTTGCATTTCAGTGCCTTTCCGTCAATAGAGGCCGGTTGACCTTGTTGACAGAGAAGCGTCGTCAATCGCTCGGGCAAGACAGAGGCTGTGCAAAAAAAGTCGTTTAGCGCTCTACTGTAGCTTGGCTCTCTGAGCCGAGTGTCTTGCGTAGCTTGGCTCTCTGAGCCGAGTGTCTTGTGTAGCTTGGCTCTCTGAGCCGAGTGTCTTGTGTAGCTTGGCTCTCTGAGCCGAGTGTCTTGCGGTTTATCGCGCTCGGCTCGGAGAGCCAAGCTACAGAAAGGCCGAGACATTCGTACTCGCGCAACATCAAAACTTGCGGCTACGGGCTAGACGATGTCAGATTGCCAATCCGTTCTACGAATCCGATGAATTCGAGCCCATTCGATAGCAGGGCTGCTTGCACAGCAATCGAGGTAGCGATAGACTTTTGCGAATTCGCAATTTACGCCTCCAATGGTCTAAGAGAGCGACTTGGAGGGAACCGGAACCCGGGCGTATGCCAGTCCCGAACAGATGGGGAAGCACGAAACTCTGCGACAACGACTAGGTGAACGCAAGGAAGATTCCGTCCGTCTCGGCACGGGTCGCCCCGTCCGTCAGTTCGCAGCACCGCTGGCGCAATCTCAACATCATGCCATGGATGCGAGCTACCGCTACGTCTCTGCGTAACGGAGCACGCGGCACGGACTGCCCCAGTTGTTCTGGCTCCGGACGATGCTTTCATTGTCGCGGCACCGGTAGGCAGTAGACAAAGACCTGTCATGTCCAGCGGTGAATTCACTGTAGTTACCAACATTAGGAGGACCAACATGCAAACTCACGAAATCGAACAGAGCGTCAGCACGGGAACGACCACACGGATTGCCAAGTTGCTGCCGGACGTCAGTAAGGGGGACAAGAAGGCGCTCGATGAATTGGTGACGATTGCCGAGGAACGCCTATTGCGCTTGATTCGCGGTAAGAAGACTTCCTTCCCCGGCGCCGAACAGACCGGAATGATACTCTCGGACTTGTATCTGCGGCTGCGAAAAGCCGTCGAGAACCACAAGCTATCCGATCTCCAGCACCCGGCTGGTTTTTGGAAAATCGCGGCCGACAACGTGAAGTACATCCTGCTCGACATGGCCCGGGCGCGGAAGCGAGAAAACGATCGCCGGCGCGGGCACGATGTGGGCGACGCAGCAGGTTCGACTCCAGCGGATCGCGACGACGAGCGCCCGGCGGACGAATTCCGCGGCGGCCCAATCGATCCGATCGAGGCGATTGCCGATTCGACTCGCATGGGACCAGTGTTTTGTTTACTTCGCCAGGAGGTGCTCGACAGCGTGCAACGGCTCCCCGAGCCGCACCAGACGATCATTTCGATGTACTACTACCTCGGCCTGACGCACCGGGAAATCGCGAAGATTTTGCAGCCGTCCCAGCCGCATCTGCACGAAAGGAAAGTGGGCCGCATCATCGACCAAGCCGAAGAGATGCTGCGCCCGGTGCTCGGCGGCAACGACGCATGAATGGGACTCGTGCCACTTCTATGAAAATCTGTTGCGTGTCAAGGGAGTGTTGATGATTGCGGCGCGGGTTCCCAGTCTTCTATTCGAGCGTTGGCCTGGGGCCTAGCCCTCGTGGGTACTTCGAGAAGGCGAAGGTTGCCCGATCTGCTTGCGGGCGAGGCACCAGCCGGTGACGGCTGGGCCAGCCCAAGTGGCACGCGAGCTCACCTTCGCTTCACAGGTGTCCGTTGCAGCTTTCTTCTTTCACTCCTGGAGATCAGACGCGCCTTGAATTCTTTCCACCGCAGGACGTGTCGCGGCAGTCGTTTAGCCAACTGGATCAGGGCCGCACGTAAGTCTTCGTGGCCGGCCGGGACCAGTCCGCTATCGGCTTGTCGCTTGCCGCTGGAGGCGTTGCAGGGCGTCACGCCGCAGTACCGCGAAAGTTGCTTGCCGTTCTTGAAGCGATCGAAGCGGCCCACGACCGCCCGCAACAGCAGGGCCGTCACCAGCCCGACTCCTTCTTGTTCCAGCAGTTTCTGCACGAGCGGATCGGCTTGGGTCGCCGCCCGCATCCGTTCGTCTACCTCCTGGATCTTCTCTTGCAAGTGGCTGAGCAACGCCAACTGTTGATCCAGGATCCAACGCGAATGCTCCGGCAAGGGCACTGCCTGCACCCACGCCAGCCAACTCTTGGTCCAGGACGTCCGCGGACACGTTTCCGCGATCACGTCCTCCTTGAGCAGCGAGCGAATCCGCAGCTTGATGTCCTTGGCGTCCGCCATCAACGACTGCCGGTAACGCACCAGATGCCGCAGTTGCCGCGTGGTCTCGTCCGCTAACCAGACCTCGGGCAAGTAATTCACGCGGATCAAGTTCGCCAAGTGCCAGGCGTCGCCGTGATCCGTCTTGTCCGGCCCCTGTTTGAGCCGATGCACCGCGCCGGCATGCGCCAGCCGAACCGTCCACTCCGTCGCCGCCGCCAGCCGCGTGGCGAACTCCGCCGACCCCGTGCAAGCTTCCATCGCCACGCCCCGAATGCTGACGTACACCGGCTCGCGTTTCCCGTAAACATCACTCACGGCCTGGACCGCCTCGATCACCTGCCCCACGCCACTGGGCACGCTGCGGTTGCCTAACTCTTCGCCGTCCTCGCTCATCACACACACCCGAATCGTGTCGCTGTGGTAGTCCAAACCAACGTAAGCAATCACCATCTTCAGGTCTGTTGCTCCTGCGAGATGGGGGAAAAACCAAATTCACTCTCCCGGCAATGTAGCCGTTCGAGGAGCAACAGACTTTCATCCCCATCTGCTTCGGAGTCTTCGCAGAAGCAGTGCGAAGCGGCGAGAGGACGTTGATGGGTGAGTTCGCCGCGCGTCGAACAGTGACGGAGTGTGTTATCGATACAACGCTCGTCACGGCACTGCTTCTCCGAAGACTCCGAAGCAGTGGCACATTTTCGAGTTTTTTTTGTCCGAAGCGACCGGCTCGCGCCGCTATATGACTAACGAGGACGAGTGTCGTCCCGATCGCGAGTTAAACCCTGGCTGAAATGGAGCGAACAATGAAACACATCCAATTTTTAACCGTCATCGCGGCGGTCTATTGCCTCGGCGCATCTTTGCACGCCCAGTCAATCCCCGACGCATCGACGCCGAGCCTGGAGGAACGCCGACTGGTCCTCGAACAAGAACTTGAGGATTACCGTCATGATCTTGAGGCCGCACAGCGTGACTACGAATCCGCGCAGCGCGAACTGCCGAAGGCTCAGGCGGCTATCGACAGTGCGATCGCAGGCGGGCGCACGGGAGCCACCGAATTGATATGGTGGAATCAGGTGAACCGCAGGCGTGCGGAGGCTCAGCTTCGGATCGGTCAACTGCAATCACGCATTCGCGGCACCGAGGCCGAACTCTCTAGACTCGAGGTTGCAGCGCGACAAACTCGCAAGCCAGTTTCCCTGGAGACGGGCACGGCGAAGCCCGAAGTATCAACAGCCAAGCCGGGCGATCCCGTTGAGCAAGAATTCGCCAAGCTGCAAGGCAGTTGGCCGGGTATGTACCATGGTCTGAAAATTGAAGGCCGAAACGTACGTATCTACTGGCGGACCGAGGAGAATCTCTACTCCATCGACGCGCGCATCGAACTTGACCCGGTGAAAGGCCACATGGATTTTCACTTCAACAATGGCAAAGTTGCCCGTCAATTGTACAAATGGCGAGAAGCGCAGGATGGCAAACCGTCCTTCATGGTGCAAAGCAATCTTTTCAACCCAGAGCAGCGCCCCGCCAAAGTGAAGATGCTCTGGGAGGCAGATCCTCAGGAAATCGACATCTTCCAACGGAATCCCAACTAAGTGGCTCTGTCCAATGAGCGCAGTTGGAATGAAGCGTACGCCGTGTTCACGGCGTACGCTTCCGGCGTGCGGAGACCCCGCTATCGGCCGACTGTCAGAGCTCGACGATATCGTACAACCGCGAGCGGAACGCCAATCGTTTCAAGCTTTGTATTCCCGTCCAAGCGAAAACCTGCAAGCCCGTAGAATCGGCGTGCACGTTGATTTCCTTTTAGCACCCACAGCGTCATTTGTTCGTAGGATTTGCCGGAAAGATCGGCGATTGAACGGGTGCAGAGACGCTGACCAATGCCGTGACCCCAGGCGTCTGGCTGGACGTAAAACGCTTGGATTTCGGCGACTGATGCGGGATCGTCATCTTCATCTCGTGTTGCCGCGAAGGCGGCAAGTCCCACAATGTCGCCGTCCGACTCGGCGACAAGCGTGTGGATGGAACCTGCTGCGATGTTCGCTGCCCATTGCTGAGCGCGCTTGGAAACGTCGAGGCTATCGAGAATGTGATTCGGAACGATCCCAACATACGCGGCGCGCCAGGAAGCAACATGAATCTGCGCGATCGCAACCGCGTCGCGTTCAACGGCGAGGCGAATTAGCATCGGAGAATTTCAACTAATGACGTCTGTTGGGCGTCCTTGCCCGCCAACTATTTCTAATGCTGGTGGCAAACGCGTAACGACTGATGCCGACCATGGAGGAAGCCTCGTAGTGTGATTGGTTGGCGCGGTTTGGCCGACGGAGAATTCGACGGCATCGGAGTGCCGTCGTACTTTCTTTCCGGCCCTCCGCCCTCGACTCTCTCGACCATCAGCCCTTATACCGGCCAGCGACGAGCGAGATGTTTTGGCCGCCGAAGCCGAAGCTGTTGTTTAGGGCGATCTCGCACTTCGCTTCCCGCGCGACGTTGGGGATGTAATCCAAATCGCATTCGGGGTCGGGGTTCTCGTAGTTGATGGTGGGCGGCAGCACGCCGTCGCGGATGGCCATTAGGCAGACGATCAGTTCCGTCACTCCGGCCGCGGCGATCAGATGGCCCATCATGCTCTTGGTGCTGGAGACCGGCGGCGGCTTAGCACTGAAGACTTCCTTGCAAGCTTTCGTTTCCACGCGGTCGTTTACCGTGGTGCTCGTGCCGTGAGCGTTCACGTAATGGACGGCATCAGGACTGATGCCGGCATCCGCGATGGCCATGCGCATGCAGGCAATCGCGCCGCGGCCCTCGGGGTGAATGTCGGTAATGCGATAGGCATCGGCGGTCGAGCCGTAGCCGAGAATCTCGCCGTAGATTGTGGCGCCGCGCTGCTTGGCTCGTTCCAAGTCTTCGAGAATGATCATCGCGGCGCCTTCGCCTAGGACGAAGCCGTCGCGCAAGCGATCGAATGGCCGCGAAGCTTTCGTCGGCTCGTCATTGCTGGTCGACAGGGCCGTCAGCAAATTGAAGCCGGTGACGCCGAACGGATGGATCATGCTGTGCGTGCCGCCGGAGAGCATCACGTCGGCGTCGCCGCGGCGAATGATCTCGGTCGCTTCGCCGATGGCCTGGCTGCTGGCGGCACAAGCGGTCAAGCAGTTGGCGTTCGGCCCCTGCGCGTCGAACATGCTGGCCAGATGCCCGGACGGCATGTTCGGCTCCTGCTCCAATTCGGTCATTGGATTGAGCGTTTCCAGCCCGCACTTGGTGAACCGCGCGATGTCCAGCTTGTCGCCGCCGCTGAGTGCCGCCGTCATCATGCGCGTGAACGAATTGAAATCCTGATTCCCTTCGCCGCTGCCCAGGTAAACGCCGAAGCGGGTCGGATCGAGCTGCGAATCCAAAACGCCCGACGAGTCCACCGCTTGCTTGGCCGCTCCGGCCGCGAACCGCGAGTGTCGGCCGCGATTCTTCCATATCTGGGCGTCCTCGCCGATGGCTGTGACGTCCCAGTTCTTGACTTCCGACGAAATCTTGGTGAGAAATTTGCTGGCATCGAAAATCGTGGTGTAGCCGACGCTGGACTTGCTTTCTTTCAGCGCTTGCCACATCGTTTCCACGTCGTGGCCCAAGGGATTGATGCAGCCGATGCCGGTGATAACGACGCGTCGTCTCATAATTTGGTGACCTCACGTCGGAATTTAAGTAGCTGAAGTCGCCAAGACTTCAGCGATTTGCGACGAGAGTCTGAAGTCTTGGCGACTTCAGCTACAAAAAACATAATCTCGCCGCTTTAAGCCATCCCCGCCGCGTTGGCCTCTCGTTCGGCGGCCAACATTTTCTCCGGGATTTCCAGCGGGCTGCCGTCTTGTTTTCGCCCCACATCGTATAAGCCTAGCACCCTCATCATACACAGCAAGTTGGCGGGCTCGAACAGGTCGTCTCCCTCGAATCGCTCGTCGAGATAGGCGAACATCAATTCCGCCGTGGCTTGCGGCTTCTGGCCGATGAAGCTAGTGACTCGTACGATGGCGCCATCCGGCTTGATGTCTTCCACATTGGCCGTGTATGTCAGCGTGTCGCCGGGCCGAGCCAGATCATGGAACTCGACCTTACTCAGCTTGGCCAACACGACGCGTTCCGCGAACCCGCCGTATTCCGCCACCAGCAGGCCGGCCGTTTGGGCCATGCCTTCGATGATCAGCGAGTTCGGCATCACCGGAAAACCGGGCACATAGCCGTCGATCTGCTCCTCGGCCAAGCTAACGCTCTTGAGTGCTACCGCGCGCCGGCCGCGTTCAAACTCGACGAATCGGTCGATCCACATCCAGCGCATGACACCCGCCGCTCACTAGTGCTTGGTCAAAGCTTAGTTTTAGGGTTGGCCAACTTCGTGGCGTAAGCTTCCAGCTTGCGTTTCTGGGACGAAATCGGATTGGCAAGCAGGATGCTTACCCCACTTTTTAACTTTGAAGGAGCACTAGCCCTTTCGAATCGCGCAGTTTGGCTTAGCTCGTCGCGCCGACTTTGGTTTCAATATACCGGCAGAGGTCGCTGACGGTCAGCAAATTCCCGAACTCCTGCACGACCGGATTGGCCGAGAACTTGGTCAAATCCGCAAACGGCATCCGCTTCTTCAGCTCTTCGACGCCGGCGTCGGTCACACGGCCGTCCTGCACGTACTCGGCGTTGGTCAGAATGTCTTCGGGAAACAATTCGGACCGCGGAATTTCGATGCCGAACGATTTTTCCAGGCGGAACACAATGTCGAGAAAATCAATCGACTCGGCCCCCAAATCGCCCACCATGGTGGCTTGAGGGGTTACTTCATCGTCGTCGACGCCCAGCGCGTCGACCAAGGCGGTCTGGATCTTTTCAAAGACTTCGTCTTTCGTCGGGGGCATTTTCGCTCAATCTCCAATGGGACTTACAGTACTTTCGCCGTCAGGATGCAGTCTCCCGAGGCGTGGTGGGCTGATATAACAGGGCGAACAGCTCTCGCAGTTCGCGCCGGGTGTATGGGTCAGTGGCACTGCGCTCCGGAAAGCGGTCGGCCAAATTGAATCGTTCCAGCACAAGCCGGGCACTTACGGCAACTGCACCGTTGACGGTGCCCTGGGCCTTCATCGTCGTCGTCGTTTCGTCTTGCTTAATAATCTCCGCCGTCACCGTTAGTAACTGGCCAGGCTGTACAAAATCGGCGTACTTCACGTTGCGTGCTTCCTTCAGCAGCACAATCGTGTGAGCAAAATCCTCGCTCTTGCGGACCAGCCAAGCCCCGGCCTGAAACATCGTTTCCAGCATCAGCACGCCCGGCATCACCGGGAAGCGCGGAAAGTGATCCTTCAAATACTCTTCAGCCAGCGACAGCCCCTTTACCGCCGTGATGCTGACGCCCGGTTTCAAGTCCACAATTCGGTCAATCAGCGTGAAACGCATCGTCAATCCCGCACTTGATTTCCGCACGCTGTACGGTGATCAAAACTGGTGAAAAATTCATAAACGCAGCAGTATAACGTTGACTCGCGTTGAACACTAGCCCGACGCGCCAGTTTTGAAGTTGCGCTAGCATCAATTTGTAGCCGAATTCGCCAGAATTTGGTTTTCGAGTTCAACACAAGACCGTCCAAATTCTGGCGAATTCGGCTACCATCAATTGCCGTGATTGCCGGTCGGGCACATAATTGCTGCTCGGGTCAATGGACCCGAGCTACGTTGCCACGGGCTAGTGTCTGTTTTATCATAATTGCCCAAATTCAATCTGGCCAGCAATTCCGGTGGAATACGGCCGGACTTTGCTAAGCACTTACGACGGCGTCAGTTACGTTCCGTGGCCGGCAACCGCTTGTTTGTATCGTCGGTCCTTAGATGATACATTTCATCTCATGCGAAAGGGAATTGCCGTGTCGCCCGGTGTGGCGATCGGGACGGCGTATTGTCTGCACGAGATCTTCGTCAATCCCGAGACCAAACTAATCGCCGACAGCGAGATCACGGGCGAACTGGCCCGTTACGAAACCGCGCGCGACCGCGCGGCGGCGGACCTGCACGCGCTGCAAAGGAAAGTGGCGGCCCAGGTTGGTCGAGATGAAGCCGCGATCTTCGCTGCACACGAATCGATTCTGCGCGACGCGGCCTTCACCAACAAAATCCGCACGTGGATCGTCGATGAACGGATGACGTCGCAGGCCGCCCTGCACCGACTGCTGAATGAATACACGTCGCTCTTCGCCCGTACGAAAGACGAGTACATTCGCGAGCGGTTGAACGATGTCCGCGATGTGGTCCTGCGTCTGAACGCCCATCTGACCGACGTGCTCAAGCCCGAATCAGCCGTGCTCACCGGTCCGCTAATCGTCGTCGCCGAGGAACTCCTGCCATCTCAAGTCGTGGCGCTGGGCCAAGCAGACGTAAAAGGCATCGTCACGCAAGCGGGCAGCCAGACCAGCCATGCGGCGATCATCGCTCGCAGCCGCGGCATCCCGGCCGTCTCTGGCGTGCGAGGCATCTTGAAGCAAGTTAAAACCGGCGACCGCATCGTTGTCGACGGCCGCGATGGACACGTGCTGATCGAACCCGACGCGGAAACACTCAGCGCCTATCGCAAGCTCGAACGCGAGTTCTTCGACCTCAAAGATCACTTGGCCGAAAACCGCGACCATCCGGCGATGACGGCCGACGGCATTCAACTGGAATTGCTGGCCAACATCAACAACGTGGCCGACGCTCGGGCCGCAACTTCGATGGGTGCCACCGGCATCGGGCTGTTCCGCACCGAGTATCTTTACCTAACGCATCCCGACGTGCCCGACGAAGACGAACAATTCGCCGTCTACCGCGAGATCATCACGACCGTCCCCAACCACAACGTGACCATCCGCACGTTGGATCTGGGCGGCGACAAAACGGTGCCGTACTTGGGACACAGGCACCAGGAGGCCAACCCGTTCATGGGCTGGCGCAGCATCCGGCTCTCGTTCGAGCATCCGGAATTCTTCGGCATACAGATTCGCGCGATCCTGCGCGCGGCCGCGGTGGCTCAGCAGTTGTCGGGCCACGTGCGCATGATGTTTCCGATGATCACAGCGGTCGAGGAAATGCACCGTCTGCGCACGTTCGTCCGCAAAGCCTGCCGACAGCTCGAAGCCGACGGCAAACCGTTCGCCGAAGTTCCGCTGGGCATGATGCTGGAAGTTCCCGCTGCGGCGATCGCCATCAAGGAGATGTTAGAGGTAGTCGACTTTGTGTCGATCGGTTCAAACGATCTCGTGCAGTACCTGATGGCCGCCGACCGTGACAATCCGAAAGTCAGCCACCTCTGTCAACCGCTGGCCCCGCCCGTGCTGCGCGTGCTGTCCAGCGTGATCAAAGCCTGCAACGCGGCCGGCAAACCGGTCACGCTGTGCGGCGAAATGGCCGGCCAACCCCGCGCCTTCGCTCTGTTGCTGGGGATGGGCCTGCGCAGCTTCAGCATGAGCCCCGCGTTTGTCCCCTCGATCAAAGACCTTGCCACGCACTTAACGCAAGCCCAAGCTAGTCAAATCCTGCGCCGCGCCCTAAAACTTAAGACCACCGGCCACGTCAAGCGTTTTATGGGTGACAAACTGAAACAAATTGCGCCAAACCTAGCCATGCTGGACACAGCCTAAGTGCGCAAAGTCAATTCCTCCGCTCTCTCGGCTCCTTTGCGTTGTCTTTAGTCGCGGTCCGGGAATTAGAACGACGAAGTGAGAATTGTCGATGTCGAAGCCTCGCATTGCCATCACGATGGGCGACCCAGCCGGGATCGGACCTGAAATCTGTTTGAAGCTGCTCGCGACGCCGGCTGTGCTCGAGCGCTGCACGCCGATTGTAATTGGCGATGCGGGTGTGCTTGAGCGAGTTGCCAGCCAGCTAAGCTTGCCGATGCCGACCTGCATCATCTCGAAACGCGAGTGGGCAAGTGCGGCGGCCGAGACGAACCAGCCGGCAATTTTAGACCTTGCGGCCATCGATGCCGCATCCGTTCGACCGGGAACGGTGAATCGAGCGACGGGCCAAGCGTCGTATGAGTACATCGAAATGTCGATTACCGCGGCACTGGCCGGTCAAGTGGACGCCGTCGTCACGGGTCCGATTCACAAAGAGGCAATCAACGCGGCAGGCGTACCCTTTCCGGGTCACACCGAGATCTTCACCGAGAAGACACACGCGGCGCGAACCTGCATGATGCTTACTTGCAGTGAGCTAACCTGCAGTTTGGTGACGACGCACGTTGGTTATCGCGATGTGCCCCCCCTGCTCTCTACACAGCGGGTGCTGGATGTGATCGAGCTCAGCCACGATGCCATGACGCGGCTGCGCGAGCGCCCCGTCAAATTGATCGTCTGCGGACTGAACCCGCACGCCGGAGAACATGGACTGTTTGGCGACCGCGAAGAGGAACGAATCATTATGCCGGCGATCGAAGCGGCTCGTGCAACAGGGATTGATGTCACGGGACCGTCGCCGCCTGACACCGCCTTTCTGCCCGCGCGCCGCCGCGAGACAGATTGTTTTGTTTGCATGTACCATGACCAGGGACTCATTCCGCTGAAAACCCTGGCCTTCGACACCGCCGTGAACGTTACGCTCGGCCTGCCGATCATCCGCACGTCGGTCGATCACGGCACGGCGCTGGACATCGCTTGGCAGGGGAAAGCGAACGTTACCAGCCTGATTCAGGCGGTGGAACTTGCGGCCCGGTTAGCGACCTACTCCGCAGGCCGGTGATTTCAGACTACGATACGAGAATGAAAGTGACGCACTCAAGACAAAAGACCGGAACGTTCGTATTAGAGTTGGGCAAGCGTGCGACGCTTGCGTTGCTGTATGTCGGCATTTTGACAAACACACTCCGCGCGGAAGACTCGTCGCTCGTTGCGCGCTGGGACTTTGGGACGGAAGAATCCACGCCTCTGCTTTCGCACGGCGGCGTTCAGCGGGATCAAGCTGGGCCCGTGCCGCCCGAATTCCCGGACTTCGCCGAGAACAACATCGCTGTGCACCTCGACGGCAAGGGGGCTCATTTCTCGATGGACGATCCGGGGCCGAATAGCAAGTACGATTTCACCAACGGCGACGCGATCACGCTGGAAGCCTGGATCAAACTCGACGGCATTCAAAGCAATAGCCCCATGTATGTGATTGGCAAGGGACGCACCGGTTCGCCGCGTTTTCCTGCCGACAATCAGAACTGGGCGCTGCGCGTCGTGGGCGCCAATGGCGTTGCCAAGATCAGCTTTCTGTTTGCCACCCCCGTAGGACGGATTGCCAATCCGTCCTCCTCTTCCTCCCCAGCCGACGCACACTGGCATCGCTGGACTTCCGTTAACAGCTTCGACGCTGCCGGCTGGCACCATGTCGCGGTGGCCTATCGCTTTGGCGATCCCGCGTCGATTCACGGCTGGATCGACGGCCAGCCGACGGCCGGTGCCTGGGACA
>JBGTKH010000253.1:0-11884 GCA_041744735.1 Pirellulaceae bacterium
GCGTGCCGATGCGGCGCGTGTACGAGCCGCGTGCCGGGGTGGCGAGCGCCCGCAACCGCGGCATCG
The DNA here is from genome assembly GCA_041744735.1 of Pirellulaceae bacterium. Taxonomy (GTDB): domain Bacteria; phylum Planctomycetota; class Planctomycetia; order Pirellulales; family Pirellulaceae; genus JBGTKH01. The sequence continues at coordinate 67 of JBGTKH010000253.1, forward strand.
CCGAAGCGCGCACGGCCTGGATCGCCTTCTTCGACGACGATCAAGTGGCCGATCCTCAGTGGCTGAAAGAACTGCTGGCGATGGCTCGCGAGAAACAGGTGCGCTGCGTAGGCGGCGCGAATCGGCTGCGGCTGCCGGAAGGCGGCCCGTACACCCTGTCGCCCGCGTGCCGGTCGCTGTTGAGCGAATCGGTCGGCCGAGACACCCCGTGTCCATACACGCGCAAGTGGGCGCCCGGGACCGGGAACATGTTGATAAATCGCAACGTCTTCGACGAGATCGGTGTCTTTGACGAAACACTGCGCGAAGCGGGCGAAGACGCCGATCTGTACGGCCGCATGTGGAAAGCAAACATCGTTGCGTGGTACACGCCGGCTGCGATCTCGCACCACGTCGTGCCGGAGTATCGGCTGAAAAGTGAGTATCTGCGTTGGAAATCCATGCGAAACGGCGGGCATGCGGCGCGGCGGCACTTGGAAGACTGGGGGCGAGTGACGTTTTACTTTCTGCTACTGGCGCGGGTTGCACAGGCGCTGCTGGTTCATCTGCCGCGGCTGCTGTGGGCGAGATTCCTCATGGACGACGAACTGGCACAGAACTCGCATTGTCTGCTGTGGCGCACCGAGGGCTACGTGCGATTCACCTTGCACTTGGTCGCGCCGCGGCTGTTCGCACAGCGCCGGTTCTTCGACTGGCTCGAGTTTCGCAGCGAACAGCAAATGTTTGCACCGTGAGCGACGTTGTCTGTGCTTACGATTGTTGTCTGTGCTTACGGTTGTTTGAAAGTTTTGTCACCACGGGGCTCGCCCCCGTGGAACAATGTTTGGAAACCAGAGGGAGACGTTGTTTCGATCATTCTTCGCCACCACTCGGCTCGTCCGAGTGGAGCGATGTTTGAGATGCACAGCGCCGACGACGGAAACACCGCTCCACGGGGACGAGCCTCGTGGTGGCGAGGAAGGTGCGAGGCGCGTCGCGCATCTGGTGCATAAACATCGTCCCACGGAGGCAAGCTCCGTGGTGACGAATCAGACATTACTCGATGCGGTTAACGAACAAGAACAGCCAATGAAAGTCGAACGTCTTCACGCACACGGCTTGACAACTTCACACGTCGAGGCTTGGCATCGAATCCGGCGAGCCAACGCGGCGCTGGACAGTCCCTTTTTATGTCCGGAGTTCGCTCAGGCAGTCGCGGCCGTGCGCAAAGGGGTCGAAGTGGCCGTGATCGAAGACGGCGGCGAGCCGGTCGCATTTTTTCCTTATCAGCGGTCGCAGTGGAATGTGGGCAAAGCGGTGGGCCGAAAGATGTGTGATCTGCAGGCGGTGATTGCTCGGCCGGACTTCGTCTGGGACGCACATCAACTGATTCGCGGCTGCCGTTTGTCGGCGTGGAACTTCAGCAACTTGTTGGCTTGTCAACAGCCGTTTCAGTCGTGTTACGTCCGCATCGAGCAGGCGGCTTACATGGATTTGTCGCAAGGTTTTGACGACTATTACACGGCGCGGCGAAAGGCGGGCTCGGAGAAGATGAAGCAAGCGATGAAACTGGGCCGCAAAGCGGAGCGCGAAATCGGACCGCTACGGTTCGAGGCTCATACAACCGACTCGGCGGTTTTCGATTCGCTGATCGCTTGGAAGTCCGCGCAGTACCGCCGCACCGGCGCCGCCAACGTGTTCGCGCACCGCTGGACGGTCGAGTTGTTGCGTCGCATCGCGACGCAGACAGGCGAAGCCTTCGGTGGCATGTTGTCCGCGCTGTACATCGGCGATCAATTGGCGGCAATCGAATTGGCACTGCGATCGAACGCCGTCAGCCATGCGTGGTTTGCGGTCTACAACCCAGCGCTGGGCCGATACTCGCCGGGAACGCTGCTCACGCTCGAATTGGCCAAGGCGGCTCCGTCGCAAGGCATTCAGCGCATCGACTTGGGCAAGATCACGCAGATGGAGTACAAATCTAGTTTCATGTCCGGTTCGCATCTAGTCGCCCGAGGCAGCGTGGCTGCTGATCCTCTGGCGCGCTGGGTGCGGCGCAGTTGGCGACGCACGCGCGAGTGGATTCAGTCGTCCCCGCTGCGCGGACCGGCGCAGCTTGCCGGCCGCTGGACGCGGCCCCTGCGCGGCTGGTTAGCGTTTCGATAAAACCGCGGCAGCGTGAATCGTAACCCGAAGCGTAAGCGAGGGCGCTGGTGCGGACGAGAAGCCGCCCTCGCTTACGCTTCGGGTTAATAAATCAAGATCGAGGCAACCGTGAAGATCACCGTATTACCCGCGAACGAACTGACCAGCGATCACGTGGATGCGTGGTCGCAGATCCAGCAGGCTAACGGGGAATTGGCCAGCCCGTTCTTCCGCCCCGAGTTCACACAAGCGGTGGCCGCGGTGCGCGACGACGTCGAGGTGGCGGTGCTGGAACAACACGGGGACATCGTGGGCTTCTTTCCATTCCAACGTTGCGGCTGGAGCACGGGCATTCCCGTGGGCGGCCGGCTGTCGGACTTTCACGGCTTGGTGGCTCGCGACGACATTGCCTGCGACGTGAACACGCTGCTGCACGGCTGCAAGCTTTCGGCTTGGAACTTCGACCACTTGCTGGCGGCGCAGACGTTCTTCCTGCCTTATCACTGGGATGAGTTCACGTCACCGTTTATGGACCTGTCCGAAGGTTTCGACGCCTACCACGCCCAACGCCGCCTCGCTCATTCCGATGTCATCAATCAAACCCTGCGTAAATCACGAAAGATCGAGCGTGAAGTCGGCCCCTTGCGATTCGTTTCGCACACGGATCAGCCACACGTGTTGGACGCGCTGGTCGAGTGGAAGTCGCAGCAATATCACCGCACCGGCGCCACGGACGTATTTGCGTTCGACTGGACGGTGAAGCTGTTGCGCAGACTGGTTCAGCAACGGGAGAAGAGCTTTGCCGGAAAACTATCGGCGTTGTACGTCGGTGAGCATTTGGTAGCCGTGCATTTGGGGATTCGTTCGCGCGGCGTATTGAATTATTGGTTTCCGGCGTACGATCCCGCGTTTGCGCGCTACTCGCCGGGGTTGATTTTGCTGGTCGAATTGGCGCGAGCGGCGCCGTTGCTGGGTGTGCATCACATCGACTTGGGCGCCGGCGGGTCCACCTTCAAGACCAGCTTCATGTCCGACGCGCTCCCTGTGGCGCGGGGGTCGGTAACGAGCAACCCCGTGTCGCGGATCGTCCGTCGCGGGTGGTATCGAACGAAGCGCTGGCTGCGATCGTCGCCGCTGCGATTGCCGGCACAATTGGCCGGGCGCGTCACTCGGCCGCTGCGCGGCTGGTTGGCGTTTCACTAGATGAGTGACGAGTGACGAGTGACGAGTGACGAGTGAGGAGTGAGGAGTGAGGAGTGAGGAGTGAGGAGTGAGGAGTGAGGAGTGAGGAGTGAGGAGTGACGAGTGGGTGGCTGGGGCTGAGTCTTCGAAGCCCCAGCAGTCGCAGTAACAGAAGCAACAACCGAAACAGTAGGAACGCTGGGGCATCGCAGAGCCTCTGCCCCAGCCACCCCGAGTAAACGCCCATGAAGATTTTACTTTGTCACAACTACTATCAGCAGCGCGGCGGCGAGGACCAGTCGTTCGAGGACGAGGCCTGGCTGTTGGAGTCGCACGGCCACGATGTGCTGCGTTACACCGTGCACAACGACGCGATCGCGCACATAAGCCGCTGGGACGTGGCGCGGCGGAGCGTTTGGAACGGCCAAACGTTTCGGCAAATTCGTGACCTGCTCCAGCGCGAGCGGCCGGACATCATGCATTGCACGAACACATTTCCGCTAATCTCGCCGGCCGCACACAGTGCGGCCCGCGCCGAAAGCGTGCCGGTCGTCCAGTCGCTGCGGAATTACCGGCTGCTTTGTCCTAACGCACTTTTCATGCGCAGCGGACGGGTCTGCGAGGACTGTCTAGGGAAGATGTTTGCTTGGCCCGGTGTTTTGCACGGCTGTTATCGCGACAGCCGCGCGGCCAGCGCCGTCGTGGCCACGATGCTGGGCGTGCATCGCGCGAAACGAACATGGACGCGATCGGTCGATCTGTTCTACACGCTCACCGACTTCGCGCGGCAGAAGTTTGTCAAAGGCAAACTGCCAGCGGACCGCATCGTCGTGAAGCCGAACTTCGTGCACCCCGATCCGGGGCCGGGCGTGGGACGCGGCGGATACGCGGTGTTTGTCGGTCGACTGTCGCCGGAAAAGGGAATCGACACGCTACTGTCCGCGTGGTCGCAACCGGATATCGGACTGCCGCTAAAGATCATCGGCGACGGGCCGCTGGCGAAACAAGTGCAAGCCGCGGCTGACGCCAATCCGGCCATTCAGTGGTTGGGACGCCGGCCGTTGAATGAAGCGCTGTCGATCATCGGCGACGCGACGCTGCTGGTCATGCCCTCGGTTTGGTACGAAACGTTCGGACGAACAATCATCGAAGCGTTCGCAAAGGGGACGCCGGTGATCGCGTCGAAGTTGGGTGCGATGGCCGAGTTGGTTGACGACAGGCGGACCGGTCTGCACTTCGAACCTGGCAACGCCGCTGACTTGGCAAACAAAGTTCGCCTGATGCTGGCCGATCCCATGAAGCTGGCCGACATGCGCCACGCCGCTCGACGCGAGTACGAGCGCAAGTACACGGCCGAACCGAACTATCGGATGCTGATGGCGATCTACGTGCAGGCCACGGCGCTGCACGCTCAACGCACACCGCACCGCGATCGGCACACACTAACCTCTCGTCAGGAAACCTTCGAACTAACGAAACCGTGCGGTCTTCGTAATCCGTGACCGTCCTGAATCCGTGGGGTGCCAAATCCGGTCTGCTCCCCACGGATTCAGGACAACCACGCAATCAGAAACGTTCAGTTATAGGAAAGGACAAACCGAAGATGGCCCTGTTGCAATACCTGCCACGTTTTCAGCAAGCATATCGAGAACTCGACGCGCTGGCCGGGCGAGAAACTTGGTCGCGCGCCGAGATTGACGCTTGGCAACTCGAACGGCTGAATGCGGTATGGCAGCATGCGACGCGCCACGTGCCGTATTACCGCACATTGGCCGCTCGCTCCGATCTGCCGCGCAAGTTTGCGAGCCTCGGCGAGTTTCAAGCCCTCGTGCCCGTGTTGCCCAAGACCATCGTGCGTCTTCGGCCACAAGACTTTCTTTCGCGCGATGCGGCGCCCGGAAGTTGGCATCGCACAGGCGGATCGACCGGAACGCCGATGGGCGTCTACTGGGCCAAGCAATCGCACTTGGAAACGCTGCGGGCCAAGTATCGCATGGAAGCCATGTGGGGCCTCGACATCTTCGACCGCAAGGTCTTCCTATGGGGACACAGCGGTTCGTTCGCGCCGGGTTTGGCCGGACGTGTCGCCAAACTGCGCCGGCCGGTGGAAGACACGCTGCGCAAGCGTCTGCGTCTGTCTGCCTATCGCATGGGACAGCGCGACTTGCTGGACTATTTGCGGCAGATCGAAACTTTTCGCCCCGCGTCGATCTACGGTTACAGCTCGGCCCTGTGTCTGCTGGCCGAAGAGGCCGCGGCGGTCGGCGTTGAGTTTGACTCGCTAAAGCTGGCGATTCTGAGCGGCGAGCCCGCATTTCCGCACATTTTGAAGTCTGTCGAGCGAGCCTTTGGCGCGTCAGCGGCCATTGAATACGGCGCGGTCGAGTGTGGCTTCATCGCCAACCAGTTTCCGGACGGCACGTTGCGAGTGCGCGAAGACATGACTTTAGTTGAGACGCTGCCGCGCGACGACGGCATGTTCGACATCGTGGTCACGGTGCTGAACAATCCGTCGTTTCCGCTCGTGCGTTACGCGATCGAGGATTTGACCGACGTCCCGCTGCACAAGCCCGACGCGGGATTCGCCGTACTGCACAACATCAACGGCCGTCGCAACGATCTGATCGTCAGCCGCTCGGGGCGCTTCGTGCATTCGCAGGGCATCAAGCACGTCTTCGAACATTGCCCGGCCGTGCGGCGCTTTCAGGCCAGTCAAGATTTGACGGGCAAACTGTCCGTGCTCGTCGAAACCAAATCGGCGAACGCACAGCTCGACGTGCATGAAGCCGAGCGGCAATTGCGAGTGCTGCTCGAAGGTTATCCCGTTTCGGTCCAGACGGTGGAACTCATCCCCGGCACATTGGCGGGCAAGCATCGTTGGATCGTTTCCGAACTCGCCGAACGCTGTCTGGCCGGCAAGTGCTCCCAATCCGAACCATGTCTCTCGATGTAAGGAAGAAGTAGCGGCACGGCGCAAGCCGTCCGGTGGCGGTTGCCACCAATCCGAACCATGTCTCTCGATGTGAGGTGCTCGATGGAATTGTCGTATATGCCCATGAACGATTGGCCGCCGCTGGCTTGGCTGGCGCGATGCCGCCGCGACTCGCAGGTGGTCGAGGTCGCTCACGGCAGCCGCGTGGAAACTTCGCCCGCTTGGTTTGTCGAAGCCGTGTGGGACGGCGATTACAACGCCGGCGGCTTCGACCGCACGGATCTGGTTTACGGTTCCGGCGGAACTCTTCGCGACGATGCCCTGGTGTTCGTTTCGTCGGCCACAACGGTCGATCGGTTGCATTGGATCGAAGCCCGCGGTTGTGTGTGGGTTTCCAATTCGCTGGCCTGTCTGCTGGCGGCGGTTGGCGGCAGCGTCGATCCAAACTACATGCGTTACTTTCGAGATTTTGAAACGATCACGCGCGGCGTGCGCAGCTATCAGCGAACGCTGGCCAGTTCAGCCGGACCCGTGCATCTCACTTACTACGACAACCTGCTGTGGCACGGCGGGCGGATCAGCGACGCTCCGAAGCCCTCTTTGAAACGCAACTTCAGCACGTTTCAGCGCTATCACGACTTTCTCGAAACGTCGTTGTGCAAGCTCGCGCGGAACATGCAGTCTCCACGGCGGGCGTATCCATACGAGATGTTGGCCACGATGTCCAGCGGCTACGATTCGCCCTGCGTGGCGGCCGTCGCGCGACGTGCCGGTCTGCGGCAATCGTTGTCGTTTAGCCGCTCGCGCGACAATCGGCCCGACAGCGGTGCGGACATCGCGCGGCGGTTGGGATTGGAGCCGCTGGTCGTGGATAGCAACGTGTGGCGCAACACGCCGCTGGCGGAAGTGCCGTTCATCGCGTCGGACTCGAAGGGCGAGGACGTCTATTACGCGGGCGCGGCCGACTTGCTGCAAGGGCGCGTGGTGTTAAGCGGCTATGGCGGTGGCAGTATGTGGGGCAAAGGGCCGTCGCCGCCGGTGAATTACGAACGTTCGGATCAGGCCGGACTGTCGTTGTGCGAGTTTCGTCTGTGGGCCGGCTTCCTGCACTGCCCAGCCGGTTACATGGGCGGCCGGCAAACGCCCGACTTGCGGCGCATCAGCAACTCGGCCGAAATGCAGCCCTGGGATGTGCCGGACGGATACAGCCGGCCGATCTGCCGCCGCATTCTGGAGCAGGCCGGTGTGCCGCGCAAACAGTTCGGCATGGAAAAGAAGGCCGCGTCGATTTTGTTGTTCGACCAACGCAGCTTTCTGTCCGCATCGTCTCTGGCCGACTATCGCCATTGGCTCGAGGAAAACTGCAGACGATTCAACGAGCGCGGTCGATTGTCGCGAGTCGTCGTCTCCACGGCCGACATCGTGAAAGCGGGGCCGCGTGTTGTCGCACGTCATTTGCAAACGCTGGCCGCAGCGAGTAATCGGTTCGGGCCGAACTCGCTGCTGGGCCGCATCAGCAAGTCCGGCAAGCTGACTCGATTCGCCAATCACGAGCGGCTGTTCGCACACATTTTCCCGTGGTCGCTGGAGAAGGCCAAGCAGCGTTACACGACGGCTCCTCAATTTGGCCAGCAGGACGCACGCGACACTCAGTACGAGCAACAGGATTTGGCTCCCTGCTAACCGTCCTCCAACCATGTAGCCGAAATCGCCCGATTTTGGCTGCCTAACAACGTCTACAACCCCCAAACTCTGGCGAGTTCGGCTACGAAAGAAATCATGGACCTACTCAACCTAGTACCGCGATCTCCGGCTGATCACACGCTGCACAACGGCAATGGCGCGTCGGGCAACATCGTCATTTACGAAGCCCGGTCTCCGGCACGAACGCCGGGCGTGAAGAAGTCGACGCTGCTGAGCGCCCTCGTCCGGCGGCCCGAACTGGCGTTCATCATGGAAGCTCACAACGGGCTGAGCGCCAAGATTGTTGAAGAGACCGGCTTCGAGGCGATTTGGGCCAGCGGGCTGTCGATTTCTGCGTCGCTCGGCGTGCGCGATTCGAACGAGGCAAGTTGGACCCAAGTGCTCGAGGTGCTGGAGTTCATGAGCGACGCCACGCGGATTCCGATTCTGGTCGACGGCGACACCGGCTATGGGAATTTCAATAACATGCGGCGGCTGGTCCGCAAGCTCGAACAACGCCACATCGGCGGTGTGTGCATTGAAGACAAAATCTTTCCGAAGACCAACAGTTTTCTGAACGGAACCGCTCAGCCGCTAGCCGACATCGACGAATTCTGCGGCCGCATCAAAGCGGGCAAGGACGCGCAACATTCCGATGATTTCGTGATCGTGGCCCGCGTCGAAGCGTTCATCGCCGGCTGGGGATTGGAAGAGGCGCTGAAGCGGGCCGAAGCGTATCGGCTGGCCGGGGCCGACGCGATTCTGATCCACAGTGCCAAACGCACGGCGGCCGAAGTGATTTCCTTTATGAAGGAGTGGGGACGGCGCTTGCCCGTGGTGATCGTGCCGACCAAATACTACGCGACCGCCACGGACGTGTTTCGCGAGCATGGATTCTCGGCCGTCATTTGGGCCAATCATCTGATGCGGTCGTGCGTGACTGCGATGCAGCATACGGCGCAGACGATTTTCGACGAGCAGTCGCTGATCAACGTCGAAGACCGCGTCGCACCATTGGCCGAAGTCTTTCGTCTGCAGGGTGCGTCGGAGTTGGAAGATGCCGAGAAACGCTATCTGCCGAAGACCGCTCAGCAAACTCGCGCGTTGGTGCTGGCCGCGGCACACGGCCCGGAGTTGGGCGAACTAACTCACGACCGCCCCAAATCCATGGTGCAAGTCTCGGGTAAACCGGTGCTGTCGCACGTGGTCGACACGTACCGCGCCGCCGGCATCAAAGACATCGGCGTCATTCGCGGTTACAAGAAAGAAGCAGTCGACTTGGCGGGCGTGCAATTCTTCGACAACGACGATGAGCCGCAACCCAGCGAAGCCTACTCGCTCTTCAAGGCAACTGCGGCTCTCGACGGCCATTGCATCATCTCGTACGGCGATGTGCTGTTCAAAAAATACATTCCGCAGGAGTTGATGGACGCCGACGCGGACTTTGCCGTGATCGTGGACACCAACTGGCGCGAGAGCCGCAATCGCAACCGTTACGCCGAGTATGTCACCTGCTCGGAACCCAACTCGCGCCGCGCGTGCTGTTGTGAAGTCAAGCTGCGCAAAGTCGCCGCCGACATCGACTCGGGGGAAATTCACGGCGAGTGGATGGGATTTCTGAAGCTGTCGGACAAAGGCGCGGCGTTTCTGCGGCAGTGGCTGACGCAGCGTTACTCAACGGGGCCGATTCAGCCGCCGCTGGACATGGCCGGGCTGCTGAACGAAATCGTCCGCGCGGGACAGGACATTCGCGTGATCTACACCACGGGCAACTGGTTCGACGTGGACACCGTCGACGACGTAGTTGCCGGGAGCAGTTTTCAATGACGATTCGAGCCGAGACTTTCATTCGCCAATTGCAACGAGCCGGCTTCGGCATGTTCACGGGCGTTCCGTGTTCGTACCTAACGCCGCTGATCAACACCGTGATCAACGCGCCCGACGTCGATTACGTCGGCGCCGCCAACGAAGGCGACGCGGTGGCGATTGCCTGCGGCGCCGAATTGGGTGGCACGCGCGGCGTGGTGATGTTCCAGAATTCAGGACTGGGCAACGCCGTGAGCCCGCTGACGTCGCTGACCACCACGTTCCGCATACCGGTGCTCGTCATCACCACGTGGCGCGGCCAGCCCGGCGGACCGGCCGACGAACCGCAACACGAACTGATGGGCCAAATCACGCCGCAACTACTCGAGTTGATGGGCATCCCGTGGGAAATGTTCCCGGAGAATGATGATGCTGTTGGCGATGTGCTCCAGCGTGCTCTCGATCACATGCAGTCGCGGCAAACGCCGTACGCGCTGATCATGCGCAAGGGCGCGGTCAAAACCGTAGCCGAAGTCGTAAGACTTCGGAATTCTCACGAATTCCGCTACGACGGACCGGAATTTGATATGTCCTCCCGCCGCCACGATCAGGACGATGTACTGAAAGCGATTCAAGCGAACGTCTCGCCGAACGACGCGGTGTTGGCGACGACCGGTTACACGGGCCGCGCATTGTACGCACTGGACGACCGCCCGAATCAACTTTACATGGTCGGTTCGATGGGCTGTATTTCGAGCTTGGGATTGGGGTTGGCCAAGGTCCAGCCGCAACGGCGCGTCGTGGTGATCGACGGTGACGGGGCGCTGTTGATGAGGATGAGCGCGCTGGCCACGATCGGGCACGAGCGACCGGCCAATCTCGTCCACATTTTACTCGACAACGGAGCGCACGATTCAACGGGCACGCAAGCCACGGTATCGCCAACGATGGATTACGCCGCCGTGGCCCGCGCATGTGGCTATCCGCGAGCCGAGAGAATCGTCGAACTCGATGAATTAGCCGACGCGTTGCGAAGCAGCAAACGCACGCTGCAGTTTCTTCACGTCAACACAAACCCGCGCGAAAACCGCCAACTGCCACGGCCGGAAATCACTCCGGCCGGCGTGGCTTTACGATTTCGCCAATGGCTGGAGCAGAACCCATGCGAGCTAGAACTCGAACGTGCTTGTTAAATCCCGGACCGGTGACGCTGAGCGATCGCGTTCGCCGGGCGCTGCTGCGCGAAGACCTGTGTCATCGCGAGCCGGAATTCGCCGAGCTGCAAAACGACGTCCGCGATCGGTTGGCCCGCGTGTATGACAACACGCAGCGCGACTATGCCGCCGTGCTATTGACCGGCTCGGGCACCGCCGCCGTGGAAGCCATGGTCGGTTCGTTGGTGCCGCACGGCGGCCGTGCGCTAGTCGTGGCCAACGGAGTTTACGGCGAGCGAATCGCCACGATGCTGCAAGTGCATGGCAAACCGTTCGACATGGTGCGCTCGGCGTGGACCGAACCGATGAACGTCGCTCAGGCCGAGAGGATGCTGGAAAGCGACAGCCGGTTTACTCACGTCATCGCTATTCATCATGAAACAACCACCGGCCGCTTGAACGACATCGCCGCGCTGGGCGCCGTTTGTCGCCGGCACAACGTTGCGCTGCTGTTGGATACGGTCAGCAGCTTTGGCGGCGAAATGATTGACTTCGACAACTGGAACATCGAAGCCTGCGCCGCAACGGCGAACAAATGCCTGCACGGCGTACCGGGCGTGTCCTTCGTGCTGGCTCGTAAAGACGTGTTTGAGCAGCGAACGTCCGGATCGCCTTGCCTGTACCTGGACCTGTTCGCTAACTACCGCGAGCAGTGCAAGGGAATTCCGATGTTCACACCGGCCGTGCAAGTGATGTACGCCTTGCAAGAGGCGCTGGTGGAACTCGACGAGCAAGGCGGCTGGCGGCAGCGGCACGGTCATTACCAGCGGCTGTCGCGCACGGTGCGCCGCGGACTGCGCGAGCAAGGTCTGCAGCCGCTGCTGGATGACGAGCGGGATCGTTCGGCGATCCTCAGTTCGTTCGCCATGCCCCGCGG